>NZ_JBATWS010000370.1:0-2035 GCF_049672805.1 Parvibaculum sp. | reverse complement strand
CTGCCGCCATGTCCGTTTCTCCCTATTCGGCCGCCTGGCCCGTTTGTGATGCTGCTGTGCTGGAAGTGATCGGCACCGCCTTCCAGAAATAGCGGCGGAAGCCGCGCTTCTCGTCAAATTCCTTGATGCGGAAAACGAGCTTCACTTCCATGCCGGAATCGACCGTGCCCTGCTCCACATCCGTGAAATCCATCATGATCCGTCCGCCTTCATCGAACACGACCATGCCGTAATGGTTCGGCGGGTTCATGCTGAAGGACAGGAAGTCAGCGGACCAGGAAAGGATCTTCGCCTTCCGCTCCGCAAACTTGTAAGGCTCCTGCGTATCAACCGTGTGGTTGTTCGGATTGACCGAAATGCGCGAACGTGGGAACTGGACAACGCCCGTCTCCGTGCAGCGGCCGCCAACAAGCCCCATCAGCATATCTTCATTGCGATAGAGCGTGGTGAGAGCAGTCTTCTTGTCCTGCTCGGCGCGCATACCCTTTTCCCACTCGATCAAGCCGTTGAAAGTGAGGAACTTCATGTAGTTCGTTTCCTCGACGCGGTTCTTGAGCGAGCCGACAATGCCGCGCTTCGAGGCCTGGCTTGCAAGCTTGTCTGTCACTTCAAAGACAAGCGCGTCACAACCGCCGCCGAAATGAAGCACCATCACCTTGTCGCCGGGCTTCGCTTCCGTCTGGAGCGTATGAACCAGCATGACGAGCGAATGGGCTGCACCCGTCTCACCGCAATTCGCGGCAAGCGTGTCGCGCGCGGCTTCAGGCGCAATGCCGGAACGCTTGGCGAGCTGCTGCGCAAACTTGTCGCCAAAGACGCATGGAAGAACGAAATGCTTGATATCGCTCGCCGCCACGCCGGAGTTTTCGAGCGCGGCCTTCACGGCCTTCGGAACGATCTTCGAAAAGCCTTCGTCGCGAATCCAGCGTTCTTCCCAGTTGTAATCGAACTCTTCCGTGTCGCCGCGGAAATGGTCCACGAAGTCGATCGTCAGGCTCGCGCCACCGAGATAGGTCGCGATGACGTTTTCCGTGCCAACCGACACCGCCGCTGCACCATCACCGAAATCGAGTTCCTGCGAAGTGACAGCCTTCGTCTTGCGACGATCGGATGCGAGCACAAGCGCATGCTTCGCCTCGCCCGCCTTCACCGCCGAAAGCGCCTGCATCAGCGCGGATGTGCCCGCGCGCTGCGTCGAGGCCACGTCAATCGCACGCACGCTTTCTTCAAGCGTCAGCGCGGCCGCGATAATGCCGCTGTTGAGGCGATCCTTGAAAGGCATGGTGGTCGAGCCGAAATAGAGCGCGTCCACATGGCTGCGGTCGTCATCCGGGCCGAGAAGATCACGCGCGGCTTCCACCGCCATGGTGATCGCATCTTCGTCCCAATTCGCCATGGACCGCTCGCCCTTCCCCTTGCCGAGGAAGTTCGGTGCAACCCAGGCATTCGCCTGCGTCACGGCTTTGCGTTGCAACCTGAGCCGCGGAATATATCCGCCAAAGGCTGTAAGCCCCACTGCTTGCTGGGCCATACGTCTCCCTTTCCGAAATTCGGGTTATTGTTGGTGTGACTCTACCGGGGATGGGTGCAGCCCGACAACCATCAGAAAAGCCGCACCGGGAGCGCCAACAGACCGCTACGTCAAATCGGGGCTTTCGACGACAAAGCAGGCAATCTTGCGCTGTTCCAGTACCTTGCAGGCCGATTTTGCGTCACCAATTTTCGAGAAGGCACCAGCCTGCAACCGGTAGAAAACGCCCTTGTCGCCAAGGTCCGCCCGCTGGATCGCATGACCCGTCCCGCCCAGAACCGGAAGCGCAGTGCTTGACACCTCATCCCATGCCCGCAGCGCCAACGCCTCCTCGCGGAAGGCACCAAGCTGCACCCGGTAGCGCGCGGCAGCCGCCGCAGCAGGAGCGGGCTTTGCCTCGGCTTTTGCGAGCGTCAGGGGCTGAGACGGAGCAGCCACCGGAGCCGACGGAATATCGTCGGAGGGACGAAGCGAGCCGGTGATGATCTCATCATTCGCAGAAGC
>NZ_JBATWS010000369.1:0-1568 GCF_049672805.1 Parvibaculum sp. | reverse complement strand
CCTCGCATTCCCTGGCCTTGGTCATTTCCGCGAACAGGTTGACCGCCTGTTCGAAGTGACCGGTCGTCCAACGCTCCTCGCCCAGTGTTTCGCGCAAGGTCTTCATTTCGTCGGCAAGCACTTCGTCGAAGAGCTCCGGCGTTACCTTGCGGCCATCGCTGAGCGTTGCGCCGTGATAGATCCACTGCCAGATCTGCGTGCGGCTGATCTCCGCCGTGGCAGCGTCTTCCATCAGATTGTAGAGAGGCACGGCGCCGCGGCCGCCGAGCCATGCTTCGATATACTGCACGCCGACGCGGCAGCATTCGCGCATGCCTTCCTCGGTGCGCTCGCCCTTGTGCGGCTCGAGCAGCTCCTTCTGACCGACATTTACGTCCTGACGCTGGCGGGCAAGCTGGTTCGGGCCTTCGAGCTTGCCGAAGACTTCCATCGCGACCTTCACGAGATCGGGATGGGCAACCCAGGTGCCGTCATGGCCGTTATTGGCCTCGCGCTCCTTGTCGGCGCGGACCTTGGCGAAGGCAGCTTCGTTTGCCGCTTCGTCGCCCTTCACGGGAATCTGCGCCGCCATGCCGCCCATCGCGAAAGCGCCGCGCTCATGGCAGGTCTTCACGAGGAGAAGCGAATAGGCTTTGAGGAAAGCCTCGCCCATCACCACCTGCGCGCGATCCGGCAGGATGAAGTTCGGGTTCTTTCCGAGGCGCTTGATGAAGCTGAAGATGTAGTCCCAGCGGCCGCAATTGAGGCCGACAATGTGGTCCCGCAGCTCATAAAGGATTTCATGCATCTCGAAGGCGGCGGGCAGTGTCTCGATCAGGACGGTCGCCTTGATCGTGCCGTTCTTGATGCCGAGAGCGGCCTGCGCATCCACGAAGATATCGTTCCAGAGCCGGGCCTCGAGATGGCTTTCCATCTTCGGGAGATAGAAATAGGGGCCGGTGCCGGCGGCGATCTGCGTCTTCGCATTGTGGAAGAAGTAGAGCGCGAAATCGAAAATGCTTCCGGAAATCGGCTTGCCGTCGATTTCGACATGCGCCTCTTCGAGGTGCCAGCCGCGCGGGCGGACGATCAGCGTTGCCGGCTTCTCGACAACATCATAGCGCTTGCCATTGCTTTCATCGGTGAAGCCGATGGACTTCGTCCAGTAGTCCATCATGTTGATCTGGCCGCCGATCATGTTGTCCCATGTCGGCGCGGCCGCGTCTTCGAAGTCGGTCATGTAGGACTGCGCACCGGAATTGAGCGCATTGATGACCATCTTGCGGTTATCGACGGGGCCGGTGATCTCTGTGCGGCGGTCGAGCAGATCCTTCGGAATCGGCGCGACCTTCCAGTCGCCTTCGCGGATATGCTTCGTCTGGGGCAGGAAATCAGGCAGTTCGCCCGCATCAAACCGCTTCTGGCGTTCGGCACGCGCGGCAAGCAGCTCCCGGCGACGCTCGCCATACTTGCGCTCAAGCGTGGCGACAAAGGCCAGCGCGCCGGGCGTGAGTACGCGCTCATAGCCGGGCTTCATGGCGCCCTTCACAATGATGCCCTCGCCAATGGTCGTGGCCGTTGCCTTGCTC
>NZ_JBATWS010000368.1:0-1744 GCF_049672805.1 Parvibaculum sp. | reverse complement strand
GAGCAACAGCGCGCCCGTCTCCGGCCCGCCATAGGCTTCGATCTCGACCGATGAAACAGGGAGTGCCTCTGCAAGCGACATCACCGCATCGCGCGCCTCTGCCTCCACGCGAAATCCCTGAATGCCGAAAGCCCCGCTCGCATCTGCAGGAAGGCTTGAGAACACCTCCCATGGCCCGGTCATGCCGAGCGTGTAGCCATCCGGTGCGTAATAGCGAAAGGGGATTCCGGCCATCAGCCCCCGACCGGCATCCCCGAAGCGCGCCTGCAATCGGGCGCGCAACCCGCGCGTGAAATTGTCGAGGGATATATGGCTGTCGCCGAGATGCAGCACGGTCAAAGGTCGCGCCCGTTCCCCTGCCTCGATCGCGCTCATGGCTGCATGAAAATGCGCAAGCCCCGCCGGAACGGTACACTCCGCCGCGCGCGCTGCAGAAGCACCCGTCAGCGAAAGAAGCGCCGCGAGCAGCGGGCCTCGCCAGAAAAAGGGCCGCCTAGTTTGTCGCGCCAAGCCAGAGCCAGTCATCCGACCTGCCGGGGCGCCTGTCCGCCATATCATAGGCTGAAGCCTTTTCGGGTTCGGCAGCCGACGCCGCTTCGCGCAGCATGAGCGGCTCGGCAGAGACAAGTGCCGCCGGCGCTTCTCCACCTTCAATATCGGCAAGCAGCGCATTCGCCACGCGTTCGCCCAGAAGCTCATAGCCCGCCATGGTGAAGTGAATGCCGTCATCGGCGCGGAGCAGCTTCGTGCTGCCATAGCGGTCCGGACCATAGGCCGTGTAGCCGCCATCCGCCCCCGTCGCCACACCATCCATATGCACAAAGGAAACGCCATTGGCCCGCGCACGCGCCTCGAAAATCTCGTTGAAGCGTTCCATATCTCCACCGAAGCGAAGGCTGCGCATGACAGGAAGTTCGACCCAATAGACCGCCGCGCCTGTGCCCTTCAGCGTTGCCGTGAAATCATCCACGCGGCGCTCATAGATTTCGCGCCAGCCCGCATCGAAAAGCGCATGGCGCACACCATCCTGCATGATGGGCTGGCGGTCATTCGTGCCCATCACCACAACCGCAATGTCGATCCGCGTCTCGTCTGCAATCTCGCGCACAGCGGCATTCCAGTCGAAATAGTCGTGCCGCGAAAAGCCGGTCGCAACGCGCGACTTCTTGATGACGTTGAACCGCTTGTCCTTGCGCAGCACATGATAAAGCCCCGCCCAAAGACCATCGCCCAGCGAGTCGCCCAGCACCACTACATTGTAGCGTTCGCGCGGCGCGATGGCGGCAGGGGCAACGGGCTTTGCGGGCATGTGAAACGCGGCCTGCGTCATGGCAGGCTCGGCTGAGATCGCCGCAACCGGAACCTCTGCCGGAGCCGCTTGAGGCTGCGGGGAAAGCGGCTGCGCCATCGGCATGAGGGGTTGCGCAATTTCCTGCCCGGCAGGCGGTGCGCTATCGAGCGAGCGTGGCGAAAGCTGCATCGGCTGCGCGAATGCCTGTGACCAGACGAGAACAAAAAGCGGAAAGGTAAAAAGGACGAGGCGAAGCACGAGGCGCGCAGACGCAGACTGCCCCTGCTCCTCTGCAACCGCCGCTTTTGTGCGGGCGCGATGCGCCATTTTGCCCCCGGATTCCTGCTTTTCGGTGCTGCGTCCGTCCCGGCACGAACCGCGCCAGCACCGGACACCCCATAGATGCAGGCTTCATGCCTGAAAACCGGCCATGGCCCTGCCCCGGAATGGCAC
>NZ_JBATWS010000367.1:0-6232 GCF_049672805.1 Parvibaculum sp. | reverse complement strand
TACATGCCGGTGAACATGTCCACCGCCGCCACGCCGAACTTCAGCGGGCCCTGCCCTTCCTCGCCGTTGAGCGCCATCAGGCCGGCCTCGCCCTGCCGCGCCGGGGAACGACAGCCCCGTTATCGTGAATGAAGGCGGCGTGGTGGTGAAGCGCCCGGCAGCGCAGTAAGCACACGGACCTCAAACGAAAAAGGCCGATGGGAAACCACCGGCCTTTTTCTTTTGCCTGAATCGTCTCCAATCAGGACGCCCGCCGTCCCGATCAGGGACAATCCCTATTCGATATCCTCGACGGCTTCGGCGCTGCCATGCACACGGGCTGCGAGAGCCGCCGCCATGAACGGGTCAATGTCGCCATCCAGCACCTTTGCCGGGTCCGGGCTTTCAACGCCGGTGCGCAGATCCTTCACCATCTGATAGGGCTGCAGCACATAGGAGCGGATCTGATGCCCCCAGCCGATATCGGTCTTGCCCGCTTCCTGCGCGGCGGCGGCTTCTTCCCGCTTCTGAAGCTCTCGCTCATAAAGGCGCGCGCGCAGCATGTCCCAGGCCGCAGCGCGGTTCTTGTGCTGCGACCGCTCGTTCTGGCACGACACGACGATGCCGGTCGGGATGTGAGTAATGCGGACGGCGCTGTCCGTCTTGTTGACGTGCTGACCACCCGCGCCTGATGCGCGATAGGTGTCCACACGGCAATCACTTTCGTTGATATCGATCTCGATCCGGTCATCCACCACCGGATAGACCCAGACGCTGGAAAAGCTCGTATGGCGGCGCGCGGCACTGTCATAGGGCGAAATGCGGACAAGCCGGTGAACGCCGGATTCCGTCTTCAGCCAGCCATAGGCATTGTGGCCCTTCACGAGAATGGTGGCGGATTTGATGCCCGCCTCTTCCCCGTCATGCCGTTCGACAAGCTCGACCTTATAGCCCTTGGACTCTGCCCAGCGCGTGTACATGCGCAGCAGCATCTGTGCCCAGTCCTGGCTTTCCGTGCCGCCGGCGCCTGCGTGCACTTCGACATAGGTGTCGTTGGCATCCGCCTCGCCCGAAAGCAGCGTCTCGATCTCGGCCTTTGCCGCTTCATCGCGCGCTTCTTTCAGCGCGGCCTCTGCCTCGGTGACGATAGCATCATCGCCCTCGGCCTCGCCGAGTTCGATGAGTTCCACATTGTCGCTGAGAGCCGCTTCAATCCGGCGATAGCGCGTCAATGCTTCTTCAAGACGCGTGCGCTCCCGCATCAGCTCCTGCGCCTTGTCGGGATCATTCCAGAAGTCAGGGCTTTCGGCTTTTGCCGTCAGTTCATCAAAGCGTCTAAGGGCAGCATCCCAGTCAAAGATGCCTCCTCAGCAGTGCGAGCGACTGCTTGATTTCATCGATGATTGTCTGCGTCTCGGCGCGCATGGCGAATACTTCTCGTAATTCTGCGGCCGGATTCGGCCCGTGTTGGCGCGGAAAATAGGTTGGAAGGCAGCATGTGTAAAGGGAAAGCGGGCCGATAGGGTCTGTCCCTCAGATTGCGCTGCCCGCCGCGAAGCCCGATGACCACGCCCATTGGAAGTTGAAGCCGCCGAGATGGCCGGTCACGTCAACCGCTTCACCGATGAAATAAAGGCCCGGCACATCTCGGGCTTCCATGGTCTGTGACGAGAGGCACCGTGTATCGACGCCGCCTGCGGTGACCTCCGCCGTGCGGAAGCCTTCCGTGCCTTGCGGCTTCACGCGCCAGTGATTAACAAGCGCGGCAACAGCAGCAAGGCGTTTGTCGGCAAGGTCCGCAAGGCGGCCCTCCACTCCTGCCCTTGCCGCGATGTTCTCGGCCAGGCGCCTTGGCAGCAGGCGCGCAAGAGCGGTGACGATCTCTTGCTTCGGTGTCTCTTTTCGCAGCAGCTTCAGTTCAGCCAGCATATCCCGACCCGGCACCATATCTATCTCGATCTCGTCGCCATCTCGCCAATAGGAAGAGATTTGCAGAATGGCGGGACCGGAAATGCCGCGATGGGTGAAGAGCAGCGCTTCGGCAAATCGCGTCTTGCCGTGGCTCACAACCGCATCAACCGCGACACCGGCAAGGCCGGATGTCATGGCGAGCAATTCAGGCGCGAAGGTGAACGGCACAAGCGCCGGGCGCGGCGGCACGATGTTCAACCCGAACTGCCGCGCGACCTCATAGGCAAAGCCGGTCGCGCCCATTTTCGGAATGGATTTCCCTCCCGTCGCGACCACAAGCGAGGGAGCCTCGAAGCGGCCTTTCGACGTTTCGACGGAAAATCCCTCCGCCGCCTTCGCCACATGCCTCACTTCTGTCTGAAGCTCGACGCGAACGCCGCCCTTCGCACATTCGGTGAGCAGCATGTCGATGATCTGTTGGGAGGAGCCATCACAGAAGAGCTGCCCGAGCGTTTTCTCGTGCCAGGCAATATTGTGTCGTTTCACCAGCGCGATGAAGTCATGCTGTGTAAAGCGCTTCAGCGCGGAAATGCAGAAGCGCGGATTGTCGGACAGGAAATTCGCCGAGCTCGTATGAAGGTTGGTGAAATTGCAGCGCCCGCCGCCAGAGATACGGATTTTCTCCCCTGGTTTTTTTGCGTGGTCGAGCACAAGAACGCGCCGCCCGCGCTTGGCAGCAACCATGGCGCAAAAGAGCCCCGCCCCGCCCGCGCCGATAATGATGGCGTCATAAGTCAAACGGACCTGCCTGCCAGCGCGTCGATCACCGCCTCTTCGGCATCCATATCTACGGGCATGTTTGTCGCTTCCGAGGAGTGATGTGTCTTCTCGTTCACGCGCTCGCTCCGAAGCGCCTCGATGCGCGCAAGATCGGCTTCATTTGCCTCTATACCGAGCGAAGCAAGCAAGTTTTCGAATGTGCCGGGGGCGTTGAGATCCTCCGTATCCACATCAACCACCGTCAGCCCTTTCGCCCGCGCGCGCTCCCCGTATGCCTTTTGACGCGCCTCCGTCTCCAGCGCGTGCCAATAGCAAAACTGATAGTCGGTGAGCTTCGACGCATCAGGCAATTTCACGAAAAGCGCCTCGGATGGATACATGTAGAAGCGACGGCCCCAATGGGTCTTGCCGGGGATGGTACCCAGACGGAGCATGGAGCGCGCGACGCTGCGAGCATTCCTTCGCAGCAAGATGAGCGAGAACGGCATTTCCAGATCGAGCATGGCGTCGAAATAGCCCTTGCCGAACATATGGCTCGTCTCGACATAGACCGGGCGCGGCAGGCGTGCGATCGCCGGCAGCTTGACATGCCGCAGGAAGCCCCGCGCGATGAACGGGGAGCGGTGCGCGGCATGCATCAGCGTATCGAAACGGGGATGCGGCTCATGGGTGGAGGTGACGCTTTCCACCGCGTGAAAGAGCGTTGTCAGCCGCGCGGAGCCAGAACGTCCATTCGTGATGGTGAAGACGAGCTTCTGTTGCGGCAGGGGCGCAGGCACAACAAGTCCGCGTGCCATGAGAGCCAGATATGCCAACCGCCGGAGGCGGTGGGACTCGAGTTTCATGCCGGCAATGTCCTCAGTCATCTTGATGGCCGCTGCTTGTTTTGCCTTGTCAGAACTCGTATCCGAGCAGGGCGATTTCGCGCCTGCAAATATTGGCAACGAGACCTGCTTCCTCAGGAGAAAGCACCTCCCTGTAATGTCGTCGATCGGGACGAACGCCGCTTTTCGCGCGCACTTCCGGCATTGCAAGATCGGGAACACCGATTTCGCGGCCGAGCGCCGGGAGATCCTCATCCAGCGTCTCATATCTCAGGAGATGCGAGGCGACAGGCTCATCGCCAATGGCGTAGATATCCCAGTTGCTGGCCCGGTAGGTGCCGCGTTTCGCGCGCTTCGCCAGCCATGTGGAAAAAGATGGATAATCTTCACGGCCGCTGCGGTCCCACCAATATTGGGAGAGAATGCGGTCCCACGGATTTCGCTCAATACTGATCTTGAGATAGCTCTCCCAGATCTCGCGGGGCAGAGCTGCCTTAACCACTTTCGCCGGAACGTGATTATAGAGGAGATCGCGCGGCGGATGCCCGCGCAGGATGCGAAGCCAGTCCCGCAGCGTAAAGTCCTTCCGCGGCACCTGCGGATTAGCGCCTGCGCGCCCGCCCTGGGACTGACGCAGTTCCTCATCGGCGGGAAGGAGCGTCGTGACGACATCCCCATCGTCACAAAGGCGCGACAACGCAATCTCGACACTCGTGCCTGCTGTCTTCCTGGTCTTCAGGAAAATGAACTTGTAACGATGACAAACGATCAAACGATACTGCAGCCCTGGCAGGCCACCCCCCGATATCAAAGCGGTGGGGTATGGAAGCCCGGCCCACCTTTTCGGGAGGATACGGAGCCCGACGATCTATGCAACTTCTTCCTTGGGGGGAGAGCCACCCTGCCCGGCGGGGGGCAGCGCCTCACCGGCGATGCTCGATGATGAGCTTCAGCACCAGCGTCACCAGCGCGAGAGTGGTGAGGAGCGTGGCGGCAGCGAAGGCAGCGACCGTATTATAGTCGTTGAACAGAAGCTCGATCTGGAGCGGCAGCGTGTTCGTTCGCCCCCGGATGCTGCCGGAGACGATGGAGACAGCGCCGAACTCGCCCATCACGCGCGCATTGCAGAGCAATACGCCATAGAGCAGCGCGATCTTTATGTTGGGAAGCGTCACGCGGAAAAAGGTCTGAAAACCCGAAGCCCCGAGCGACACCGCTGCAAGCTCGTCCGTTTCATCGCGGCTCGACATGATGGTGATGAGCTCGCGCGCCACATAGGGGCATGTCACGAACATGCTCACGAGGAAGATGCCCGGCGCGGCGAACATGATCTTTATGCCCTGCGCTTCAAACCACGGCCCGACCAGCCCCTGAGTGCCGAAAACGAAGAGATAGGCAACACCCGCCACAATGGGCGAGATAGAGAATGGCAGCTCGATCAGCACAATGAGAAAGCGGCGGCCCGGAAACTGGAAGCGCGTGATGGCCCATGCGGCCGCAATGCCGAATACAGTGTTGACCGGCACCGCCACGAGTGCGGTCAAAACCGTGAGCCAGACGGCGTGAAGCGTGTCAGGCTCGATCACCTTGCTCACATAAAGCTCGACGCCCCCCGAAAAGGCCGCCGAGAAAATGACAGCAAGCGGCAGCAGAATCAGCGATGAAGCTATGGACGCGGTAAGACCGATGATCGTCCATTTCACCAGCGGTCGATCACCGATGCGAGTGCTGGGCACCAAGCGCTCTGACGGCGCGGCGGCGGGCGGAACAAGGCCGGAAGGGAGTTCGCTCATGCCCGCTCCTATTTCACATGGCGCAGGAGGAAGCCCTGCAGGAGATTGCTGGCGAGAAGGAAGAAGAGCGAGAAGACGAGAATGATGGTCGCGTAGGTCGCGGCGGCCTCATACTCATATTCCTCAAGCCGGATGACGGTGAGGAGCGCGACGATCTCGGTTCGCATCGGCAGATTGCCTGCGATGAAAATGATCGCGCCATATTCACCAAGCGAGCGCGCGAATGACATGCCCGCACCTGCCAGAAAGGCCGGCATGAGTTCCGGCAGAAGCACGCGGCGAAAGATATTCATCTCCGAAGCGCCGAGCAGCAGCGCTGATTCCTCGATCTCTGATTCAATGTCGCGCAGGACCGGCTCCACCGTGCGCACCACAAAGGGCAGACTGGTGAAGATCATCGCAACGATGATGCCGAGCTGTGTATAGGCGACCTTGATGCCGATGCTCTCAAGAGGCGCACCCAGCCAGCCATTGCGGGCAAGCAATGTCGTCAGCGCGATACCGGCAACGGCGGTCGGCAAGGCAAAGGGCAGCTCGATCATCGCATCGAGAATGCGCCGGCCCGGAAACTCATAGCGCACGAGAATCCACGCAAGCGCACCACCAATGATGACGTTGAAAAGCGTTGCCCATGCAGCCGACGTAATCGTGACGCGATAGGCCGCGATGGCGCGGGGAGAGCTTGCGATGCGCCAGAACTCTTCCGCCGTAAGGCCGAATGTTCTCAGCACAAGCACGGTCAGCGGCAAAAGCACGATCAGGCTGAGATAGCCGAGCGTTACCCCCATGGAGAGGCCGAACCCCGGCAGCGGATTACGCTTTTTCATCATGTGATGCCTGATACCCGGCCCGAAACAAGCGATGGCGGAAAGCCAGAACGGCGGAGCCTATCCGCTCCGCCGCCCCTCATGTAGCCCTGTAAGGGATCAGTTACCCACACAAATG
>NZ_JBATWS010000366.1:0-1837 GCF_049672805.1 Parvibaculum sp. | reverse complement strand
AGGCCGGGCTTTGACGACAAGATATTGGCGGACTGGAACGGGTTGATGATCGCGGCGCTCGCCCGCGCAGGCGTGGCTTTCGACGAGCCTGAATGGATCGACATGGCGGCCACCGCCTTCCGCTTCGTGATGGAGGTGATGCGGCCTGAAATCAATGGCGCACCCCGCCTGCATCACGCCTGGCGCGAGGGCCGCGTGCAGCATCTCGCCATGGCGGATGACCTCGCCAATATGGCCGATGCCGCGCTCGCGCTTGCCGAAGCAACCGGCGAGGCGGCCTATGTTACCGCTGCCGAAAGCCTCGGGACGGAGCTTGATGCCTGGTATGCGGATGCAGCGAATGGCGGCTATTTCTTCACCGCCTCCGATGCGCCTGCATTGATCGTCCGTAGACGGACGGTTTCGGATGATGCCACGCCCGCTGCCAACGGCACGCTGCCCGGCATCTTCACCCGGCTCGGCCTGATGAGTGGCAAGGATGACTATCTCGCAAAGGCCGATGCCCTCATCCGCGCCTTTGCGGGCGAGCTGCAACAGAACATCTTTCCGCTGGGCAGCTATCTCGCCAGCCTCGACACAAGGCTCCGTCCGGTCCAGATCGTGCTGATCGGCTCAAGGGAAGAAACCGCGCCGCTCGCCCGCGCCGCCTTCTCGGTCTCCTGCCCCGCCCGCGTGCTGCTGCGCGTGGAAGACACCGCCACCCTCCCCGCCGGGCACCCCGCCCACGGCAAGACAGCCATCGACGGCAAACCGACAGCCTATGTCTGCGCCGGAGAAACCTGCTCCCTACCGGTCACGGATGCGGAGGCACTGGTGGGGGAATTGAGGCAAGCGCGGGTGAATTCCTAGCGCTCGTTACGCGGATGTTACGTCTTAGAGACTGTAAGCTAAGATCACCCCACCGCCTTCTTCGCTGACGCTAGCGGTTCCGGTGGATTCGGCGCTTCCGGTGGCCCGAGCCCTGCTTCCTCGCGGATCCAGCGGCGGAAGGCGGCGATGCGGGGTTTTTTCAGGCCGCCCTCGCGATAGACAAGCCAATAGCCTTCTTCATCGGGCATTTCGATGTCGAACAGCCGGACGAGGCGGCCTTCGGCGAGGTCGGCCATGGCGAGCGTGTCATTGGCGAGCGCGACGCCGAGCCCGCCTGCCGCGGCCTGAAGCGCCAGCGAAGCCTCGATGAAAAGCGGCCCCCGCTCTGCCCAGTGCGGGTTTTTCACCCCCGCCTGCTCGAGCCAGTTCACCCAATGCTGCATCGTCTCCTCATGGAGGAGCGGGTAGGATTTGAGGTCTTCGGGCTTGCGGATCGGCCTTTTGGGGTCGATCAGCAGGGGCGAGCAGACGGGATAGACGGTCGCCTCGAACAGCTTTTCCGACACGACATCCGGCCAGCCGCCAAGCCCGTAGCGCACGCCGATATCGACATCTTCCCGCGTGAAATCGACAAGCTCCGAGGAAGGCAGCAGGCGAAGCTCGATTTCGGGATAGGCCCGGTTGAACTTGCCGAGCCTGAGCACGAGCCAGCGCGCGGCAAAGGAAGGTTCGACCGTCACCGTCAGAGTGGTGTTGTCTTTTGCTGCCGCCTGCGCCCAGCCTTCCTGCATCTGCTCAAAGGCGAGCGACAGTACGGAAAGCAGCTTTTGCCCGCGCTCCGTCAGCTCCACCTGACGGCCCGTGCGATGGAAAAGCGGCGCCCCAAGCTCTTCCTCCAGCGCCCTGATCTGATGGCTGATCGCCGCATGGGTGACATTCAGCTCCCGTCCCGCGGCCGAAAAACTGCCATGTCGGCCCGCCGCCTCGAAGGCGCGCAACGCATTCAGCGAGGGCAGGCGGCGGGAAG
>NZ_JBATWS010000365.1:0-4030 GCF_049672805.1 Parvibaculum sp. | reverse complement strand
CCCTTGTAGCGGCCTGCCACCGCGCCAAACCCCGCACCGGCATTACCCAGCGCGAGGTTTTCGCCCGCGGCCTCGCAGGCGGCCATGCCGAGCGCGCGATAGGGCGGCGCTTCGCCCCACCCCTTGTCGCCGCCATTCGCGAGGTCAAAGAGAATCGCGGCCGGCACGATGGGCGAGACGAGCGGGCTGCTGCCGACGCGGTAGCCCCGCCCGCGCGCGCCAAGCCAGATGGCCGCGCCCGATGCGGCCTCCAGCCCCCATGAGGAGCCGCCGGACAACACAATCGCATCCACCTCATCCACAAGGCAGGAGGGGTCGAGCAGATCGGTCTCACGCGTGCCCGGCCCGCCGCCGCGCACATCACCGCCTGCCACGGCGCGCTTTTCGGGCAGCACAACGGTCACGCCCGTTCGCGCTCGCACATCCTCCGCATTGCCGACCGCAATGCCGCCCACATCGCAAATATGATTGCGCGGACCCTTGCGGATGGCACCGAATTGCATGTCGCGTTCCCTTCCTGATCGCGCGAGCGCCCGCAAGGATTGCAGTGCACCCCGTTTTATCCGCATCATAGCAGACTGCTGCCCCAGAGCGCGCTACCGGAGGAGAAACAGATATGAGATATGAACGGCTCCTGCCGGGCCTGACGATCACGGTTGTTGCGCTGCTTGTGGTGATTGGCGGTGCGATATGGCTGCAGCGCGGCGAGGAACCGCGCGCCTTCATGATTGCGAGCGCCAGCAGCTATGCGAGCGAGGCGGGCGCGGAAATTCTCCGCAAGGGCGGCAGCGCGGTTGATGCGGCGATTGCCGTGCAGGCCGTGCTTTCGCTGGTGGAGCCGGAATCATCCGGCCTCGCGGGCGGTGCCTTCCTGCTGCATTACAATGAAGCGGAAGACCGGATCGATGCCTATGACGGGCGCGAAACGGCACCGGCAGGTGCGACGCCCGCGCTCTTCCTCGATGAGGAGGGCAAGCCGCTTACCTTTCTCGAAGCGATGATCGGCGGCAGCTCTGTCGGCACGCCGGGCGTGGTGAAGATGCTCTGGCTCGCCCATGAGGAACATGGTGTGCTGCCTTGGGAGCAGCTCTTCGAGCCTGCGATCCGCCTTGCCGAAGATGGCTTTGCCGTCGCGCCGAAACTCGCCCAGGCGATTGCGCGCGATCCTGTGCTAATGCAGATGCCGGTGGCACAGGATTATTTCTACCGCCGCAGCCCGGACGGCGCGCTCATTCCTGCCGCTGAAGGCGACATTCTGAAGAACCCTGCCTATGCGGAAACGCTGCGACGCATCGCGGCGCATGGCTGGAAAGGGTTTTACGAAGGGCCGGTTGCCGAAGAGATCGTCGCCACGGTGCAGAATGCGCCGCTGCGGCCCGGCACACTTTCGCTGCAAGACCTCGCCGATTATGAACCCAAGAAGCGCGAACCGGTTTGCGCGCCCTATCGGGCCTATCGCGTCTGCACGCTGCCGCCGCCCTCAGGCGGCATGACGGTGCTGCAGATTCTCGGCATTCTCGAAAATTATGATCTCGCAGGCATGGAAGCGATGACGCTCACCTCCGTGCATTTTATCGCGGAGGCCGAAAAGCTCGCCTATGCGGATCGTGACCATTATGTCGCCGATCCCGATTTCGTATCCATCCCCGTCTCCGCCATGCTCGAGCAGGAGTACCTCAAGAAACGGGCCTACGAGATTGATGCCAGCTACACGATGAGCAAGGCAAAGCCCGGCGCGCCCACCGACGAACATGCGATGCGCTGGGGTGAGAACCAGCCGATCGACAAGCCTTCGACCAGCCATTTCACCATTATTGACGGTGCGGGCAATGTCGTTTCCATGACGACGACGGTTGAAGGCCCGTTCGGCTCGCATCTCATGGCGGGCGGGATGATGCTGAACAATCAGCTCACCGACTTTTCCTTTCTGCCGGAAGTGGACGGAAAACCGGTGGCCAATGCGGTGGCGGCTGGAAAGCGGCCGCGCTCTTCCATGTCGCCGGTGATCGCGTTTGATAATGAAGGCGCGTTCTATGCCGCAATCGGGTCGCCCGGCGGTAACCGGATTATCGGCTATGTCGCAAAGACGCTGATTGCCCTGCTCGACTGGAATATGAGCATGGCAGATGCAGTTGCCCTGCCGCATTTCGTTGACCGTAACGGGAAGCTCGAAATCGAGGAAGGAACGGCGCTTGAAGAAATGGCCCCGCAGCTTCGCCAGCTCGGCCATATGATCGATACGCGCGAACTGATGAGCGGGCTGCACGGTATCCGCGTGACGCCGAAGGGGCTTGAAGGCGGTGCTGATCCGCGCCGCGACGGCAATGTGGTGACGGAGGAGCCGTGATGCGTCATTGCGAGGAACCGCATAGCGGCAAACACAGAGTTTGCGGCTTCTGGATTGCTTCGCTGCGCTCGCAATGACGAACTAAGGTTCGGCGCGGGCGATACGGGCGAGGCCGAGAAGGGCGGCGTCGCTTCGCAGGATGACGAATACCGGCACGGCGGCGAGCCAGGCGGAGAAGCGTCCTTTCGCCTCGAAACGGAGGCGGAAAATCTCTTCGTTGAAAAGCCCATCGCCCCGGCTGACCCAGCCCGGCACGACGCCGCCGCCAATATAGATGCCGCCCCGCGCGCCGAGCGTGAGCGCGAGATTGCCCGCCACCGCACCAAGCCAGCCGCAGAAAAGCTCTATCGCCTCCACTGCCAGCGCATCTTCGCGCGTGCGGGCGCGGGCGGTGATGTCGGGCGGTGTGAGAGACGGCACCGGCTTGCCTTCGATTTCCGCAAGCGCCGTGTAGAGCGTGACGATGCCGGGGCCGGAGAGCACGCGCTCCACAGATACATGGCCGAAGCGCGCTTGCAGGCGGGAAAGTATTTCCGCTTCCCGCGCATTGCCCGCGGCGAGGTCCGTATGCCCGCCCTCCCCCGGTAGCGCGATTTCCTCATGCGCGCCAAAGACAAGCGCGGAAGCGCCGAGGCCCGTGCCCGCCCCAAGCACGCCTTTCGGTGCGCGCGGCACGGGCGTCAATGCCGGGCCGACCGCATGAAGCTCCTCCTCCCTGAGGGCAGGGAGCGAAAGGGCGAGCGCGGAGAAATCATTGATCAGACGCGGGTGCGCGACACCGGTGACGGAGCCGAGATTTTCCACCGACACATTCCACGGGCAGTTCGTCATGGAAATGCGCGCGGACGGCCCTTCCCCTTCGAGCGGCCCGGCCGCGCAGGCGGCAACACCTGAAAGACGGGGCGCACCCGCCTCTTTCAGAAAGGTGCGGAGCGCAACCTCCATTGTCGGATAATCGGCGGTGAGGAAAACGGAAGGTGGCGAGATATCAAATCCGCCATCCACAGCGCGCGCGAGGGCGAAGCGCGCATTGGTGCCGCCAATATCTGCGACCAGCAGATCGCCTTCCCCCTTGCCGTCGCTCATTATCGTCCAGAGGCCACCGCGATTGGCTGTGCCCGCGAAATGGTCGCGAGTTCACCGAGAAAATCATCGCGCCATTGCGCGACATCCTGCGTCTTCAGCCGCGTCATCAAGGCATCAAAGCGCTCTCGCCTTTCCTGAAGGCTCATATAGCGCGCGATCTGAAGAGCATCGGCCACACCCTTTATATCATAAGGATTGACGATGATCGCCTCCGGCATCTGATAAGAGGCACCCGCAAAGCGGGACAGGATCAGCACGCCGGGGTCTTCCGGGTCTTGCGCCGCGACATACTCCTTCGCCACAAGGTTCATGCCGTCGCGGAGCGGTGTCACCAGACCGATCTTGCTCGCCCGGTAAAGGCCCGCAAGCGCACGGCGCGCCATGGGCCGGTTCAGATAGCGAATGGGCATCCAGTCAAACTCGCCATAGGTGCCGTTGATGTGGCCCGCAAGCCCATCCAGCTCCTCGCGCATGGCGCGATATTCCTGCACCTCGCCGCGCGAGGTGGCGGCGATCTGCATATAGGTGACCTGCCGCCTCACTTCCGGGTAGTCGGTCAGGAGGCGCTCATAGGCGCGGAAGCGTTCCGCAATGCCC
>NZ_JBATWS010000364.1:0-3084 GCF_049672805.1 Parvibaculum sp. | reverse complement strand
GTCGAGAGCAATCAGCCGCGCCGCATCGCCAATGGCATGTGCGCCGGTCGAACAGGCGGTAACGACCGAATGGTTCGGCCCCTTCAGCCCGTGCTCGATGGACACATAGCCGGAAGCAAGATTGATGAGGCGGCCCGTGATGAAGAAGGGGCTCACGCGACGGGGGCCCTTTTCATGCAGGGTGAGCGCAGTTTCGGCAATGCCCTCAAGGCCACCGATACCGGAGCCGATCATCGTGCCTGTGCGGCACTTTTCTTCTTCGGTCTGGGGGTGCCAGCCTGCATCGTCCAGCGCCTGCTTTGCGGCAGCAACGGCATAGACGATGAAATCGTCAACGCGCTTCGACTCCTTGGGGTCCATCCAGTCATCCGGATTGAACGCCCCTTCACCCTCGCGCGGGACCGGCATGGCGATCTTGCAGGGCAGATCGGAAACGTCGAATTTTTCAATTTTGCGGGCAGCGGATTCCCCATTCAGGATCCGCTTCCAGGTGGTCTCCACACCGCATCCGAGCGGCGACACCATGCCCAAACCCGTGACGACGACTCGTCTCATGCCGATGCTCTCTCCCACCATCAACCGCAGGCCACCCGATCAATTACAGACCAGTCGGGCCTCAAGCAAGAACGGGCCGGAGAGAAAGACAGCTCTCTCCCCGGCCCGCCATATACATTCGCAGATCAGGACTTTGCGTTCGCCTGAACGAACTCGATCGCGTCCTTCACCGTGAGGATCTTCTCGGCCGCGTCGTCCGGAATCTCCACGCCGAATTCTTCTTCGAACGCCATCACCAACTCGACGTTGTCGAGGCTGTCGGCGCCCAGATCATCGATGAAGCTGGCGCTCTCGGTGACCTTGTCCGCGTCGACGCCAAGATGCTCGACGACGATCTTCTTCAGGCGTTCAGCGATATCACTCATTTTAAGTCCTCAGATCTTTGGTTTTAACCGGCATCGCACATCCCGCTGCTCGCATTCAAGGCATCGAGGACTGGATGTGATCGAATTCGGTGGAAAGGATGCCCCTCTTCTGGCCCATTTCAAGGCAAGACCGCAAGCCAAATCGAGGGCTTAGGTAACATACTTTTTTGCCCTGCACCAGCACAGGAAGACGGGCAAAACAACTCCCTATGCAACTGAATCTGTTGATGTTTTTTATTTCCATCAACAAAAACCTGTCAGATCATGGCCATTCCGCCATTCACATGCAGTGTCTGGCCGGTCACATAGGCGGCCTCATTGCTCGCAAGATAGACGGCGGCAGCAGCGATTTCCGACGACTCACCCAGCCTTCCGGCGGGAATCGTTCCCATGATGCGTGCCTGCTGATCCTCGTTCAGCGCGTCTGTCATAGCGCTGCGGATGAAGCCCGGCGCGATGCAATTCGCCGTGATGTTGCGGCTCGCGACTTCCTGCGCGAGCGACTTTGTCATGCCGATCATGCCTGCCTTTGACGCGGCATAATTGCCCTGCCCCGGATTGCCCATCACGCCGACAACGGAAGTGATGCCGATGATGCGCCCCCAGCGGCGCTTCATCATGCCGCGCAGCACACCACGCGACAGGCGGAACGCCGCGGTAAGATTCACGCGGATGACTTCATCCCACTCTTCGTCTTTCATCCGCATAAAGAGGTTATCGCGGGTGAGGCCTGCATTGTTGACGAGAATGTCGAGACTGCCCATCGCATCTTCCGCCTGCTTCGGCAGTGCATCGACTGCGGCAGCATCAGAGAGATTGCAGGGAACAACATGCGTGCGCTCGCCCAGCTCGGCGGCCAGCGCATCAAGCGCTTCTTTTCGTGTGCCAGAAAGCGCAACGATTGCGCCCTGTTTGTGAAGCGCACGCGCAATGTCGGAGCCGATGCCGCCTGAAGCGCCCGTTACCAGCGCGGTTTTGCCTGTGAGATCGAACATGCCGGTTCCTTCGTGTCAGACGGTTTTGAGAAAGGCTTCAACGTCAGCAGGCGTGCCGACAGCGTGAAGTTCAGGCTCCTTGGCGATGCGCTTTACCATACCGGAAAGCGCCTTGCCCGCGCCGATTTCGGCAAAGACGGTTACGCCCTGCTCTTCCATATAAAGAACGCTCTCGCGCCAGCGCACCATGCCTGTCACCTGCTTCACGAGAAGATCGCGGATCGTGGCGGGATCGGCAACGCGCGAGGCAGTGACATTGGCAACGAGCGGAACGGAAGGCGCCTTGAGTTCAACGGCGCCGAGAGCTTCGGCCATTTCATCGGCAGCAGGCTGCATCAGTTCGCAATGGAAGGGAGCGCTCACCGGCAGCAACATACTCCGCTTTGCGCCCTTACCCTTTGCAATCTCGATCGCCCGTTCGACCGCTTCCTTCTTGCCGGATACAACAACCTGTCCGCCGCCATTGTCATTTGCGGCAGCGCAAACATCGCCCTGCGCGGCTTCCGCTGCCACTTCGGACGCCTGATCGAAATCGAGGCCGAGAAGGGCCGCCATCGCGCCTTCGCCAACCGGCACGGCGCGCTGCATGGCCAGACCGCGCCGCTTCAAGAGGCGCGCCGTGTCTGCGACAGAGAAAGTACCGGCAGCGGCAAGTGCTGAATATTCGCCGAGGGAATGGCCGGCCACGAAAGCGGCCTTGTCGGCCAGGCTGAAGCCACCTTCCTTCTCAAGCGTGCGAATGACGGCGAGGCTCACGGCCATAATGGCGGGCTGGGCATTCTCGGTCAGGGTGAGGTCTTCCTGCGGCCCTTCCCACATCAGGCGGGAGAGATTCTGGCCGAGGGCGTCGTTCACCTCGTCAAAGACCTCACGGGCCGAGGCGAAGGCATCTGCCAGTTCCCGGCCCATGCCAACCGATTGCGATCCTTGTCCCGGAAAAATGAAGGCCCGCGTCATCCCTGCTCCCCGTCTATGCCCGGCATCGCTTATTATCGCGGCTTTCCGGGCTTTTGCACTATCGGGCCAAGGCCCCTACAGGGGGCCAAAGTGATACCCTGTGAAGGCTTTGAGTCAAGCGAAGGGTAACCGGGGCGTATCTTCTCCGGGCCCTTGTCTTGTCCCTTGCCTTGGCTGGCTTTTTCCTTATATTGCCGGGCTTCTGAAGGCCT
>NZ_JBATWS010000363.1:0-9330 GCF_049672805.1 Parvibaculum sp. | reverse complement strand
GACCATGGGAGGTTTCACCTCTCTCCTGCGTGCCAATATCCGCGATGTGCTGGCGCCGGGTGGCCTGCTCCTTGCCTCTGACGCTCTTCCCGCGAAGTGGATTTCGCTCGCGCTTCACGGTAAGGCCAAGGAAGACTCAACACTTTCTGGCGAGTCCGTTTACGCTGACCTCGAAGACGATGGCTTCAGCAACATCCAGACGTTGCGGGCAGGCTGCTGCAATGTTTTCATCGCCGATGCGCCGCTTGCGCAGGAGATGAGACCCCGCCATCCGAACAGGCCGGACAAGGCCGCAGAAGCGGGCTGGCTCATTGTCTTCAATCCGGCTTCCGATGATGCCCCCTGCGCCGAAGCGGTGGCAGCGCGCCTGCACGAAGCGGGTGCTCTCGTCATTGAGGCGCATACGCAGGCGACTGAGGGCGGCGAGGCACTCGTTATCGATCCCGATCTTGAAGAGCAGTGGACGGAAACATACGAAGCCATCAAGGAGAGCGGTGTTGCGCTGCAGGGCGTGGTGCTGGTTGGCAACATCTCGAATGATGCCCGACCCGGCTGGCGCACACTGCTGGCGGCGCGCAGCATGGCGAAGGTGAAACTCGACCCGATGCCGCGTCTCCACATCGTGACGACGAATGCATCGAGCTTCCGTGCCAGCCCCGATACAAATCTTGTTCAGGCACCGCTTTGGGGCATTGGCCGCGTTATCGCCAATGAAGTTCCCAAAATCCGTCCTCGCATGATCGATCTCATGGGCACACGGGAGGAACGCATCGCGCTTGCAGCGCGGCTTGCGGCTTCGCTGCTGGAGAAGAATGCGGAGCCGGAACTCGTCATCAGTATGGATGGCGCTTACACGCCGCGTCTGCGGGTGGTTGAAGAAGCGACGCAGGAACCGGCATCTTCGCTCCGGCTCGGCTTCACATCCGGCCGTCTTGGCTCGCTTGCCTGGTCTCCCACCTCTCAGCCGCGTCCGGGTGATGATGACATCGTTGTCGCACCGCGCGCGGCTGGCCTCAATTATCGCGATGTCATGTATGCGCTTGGCGTTCTGCCTGAAGAAGCGCTCGAAGCCGGTTTCGCCGGCGCAAGTCTCGGCATGGAAGCGGCAGGTATCGTTGTCGCCACGGGCAAGAACGTCACGGAATTTCGTCCCGGTGATGAAGTCATCTGCTTTGCGCCGGATTGCTTCAACAGCCATATCGTGACGCCTGCCAAGGCGGCCATCGCCAAGCCGACGCAGATCAGCTTTGAGGAAGCTGCGACAATCCCCACCGCCTTTTTCACCGTGCAGTACGCGCTCGATTATCTGGCGCGCATGCGCAAGGGCGAACGTGTTGTCATTCACGGCGCGGCTGGCGGCGTCGGACTCGCGGCCATTCAGGTCGCCCGTCATCTTGGCGCAGAGATATTCGTCACTGTCGGTACGCCCGAGAAGCGGCGGTTGATGCGCAAGCTCGGCGTTCCTGAAGAGCGGATTTTCGATTCGCGCTCCCTCCACTTTGCCGACGACATCATGCGCGTCACGAATGGCGAGGGCGTGGATGTTGTCCTGAACTCCCTTGCGGGCGAAGCCATCCATCGCAATCTCGGCTTGCTTCGTCCCTTCGGGCGCTTTCTTGAACTCGGCAAGCGCGATTTCTACGAGAACAATCGCATCGGCCTGAAGTTCTTCCGCAACAATCTCAGCTATTTCGGGATTGATGCCGATCAGCTCATGGTGGAGCGGCCCGCGCTCGCACAAGAGCTTTTTGCAGATATCATCCGCCGTTTTGAAGCAGGCATTTATAAGCCCCTGCCCTATCGCGTGTTTGACGCCGAACGGATCTCGGACGCATTCCGGCTGATGCAGAAATCCGGCCATACGGGCAAGATTGTTATTCGTCCGCCGCAACCTCCCGTCGCGGCCGCGCCGAAGAAGGTGAAGGACTTCACCGTCCGGCCAGACGCATCCGTCTTCATCTCTGGCGGCCTGTCGGGATTTGGCCTTGCCACGGCGCGCTGGTTTGCGGCAAAGGGTGCGGGCGGCCTTGTGCTTGCAGGGCGCTCCGGCCCGTCAAGCGATGAAGCCAAAGCGGCGATTGCCGAGCTTGAATCGCTTGGCGTGAAGGTCATCGCGCGCGCATGTGATGTTACCGATCTTGCCTCCGTTACCTCGCTTCTTGATGAAGCAGAGGCGGCGCAAATTCCCGTGCGCGGCATCATTCATGCGGCCGCCGTGTTCGATGATGCGACACTCGACAGTCTTGATGTCCGGCAGTATCAGCGCGTCATAGAACCGAAGATGCGTGGCGCACTCACACTCCATGAAGCGAGCCTTGGGCGCGAGCTTGATTTCTTCGTGCTTTATTCCTCGATAACCACCTGTTTCGGCAATCCGGGTCAGGCGAATTATGTGGCGGCAAACAGCTTCCTTGAAGCCCTCGCCCAGCATCGCCATGCTCTCGGCCTGCCCGCACAGGCCATTGGCTGGGGTGCCATTGGCGATGCCGGTTACCTCGCCCGCAATGAAGCCCTTCGCGACCAGCTCGCTGCAAAGCTTGGTGCCGCGCCGCTGAGCACAGAAAAAGCGATGGGCTTCCTTGAGGAGCTGCTGAGCGGGAGCCAGACCAATCTTTATGCAGGCGATGTCAACTGGCAGCGTCTGCGCTCCGGCCTGCCCGTTCTGCAGTCGCCGATCTACGCCGAACTGACATCGAAAGCAGGCCGTGAAGAAATGGCCGGTGGCGGCGAAGATGCGCTGGAACGCGTGAAATCCATGCCCGCTTCAGAAGCGATGGAGTTTGTTGCCGGTATTCTTCTGGAAGAGGTGGGACAGGTTCTGCGTCTCACGCCGGAAAAGATCGACCGGGACAAGCCTGTCTTCGATCTCGGCATGGACTCGCTGATGGCGCTTGAAATGAAGCTTACCATCGAAGATCGCTTCCACATTGATGTCCCTGTTATGGTGCTTTCCGATGGCGGCACCATCAATTCGCTTTCGGCGCAGATTGTGCGTCAGGTTCAGGGCGGCGATACTGAGGAAGAAGCCTTGCCGGTTGATGTTCACACCATCATTTCGCGACATGTGAATGATGATGATATAGAGAACCTGAATCGCGGCGATAGCGCTGTCGATAATTCCTCTGACCAGAACATGCTTGTACGTGACACAGTCTGACAATCCCGAAAAACCACGCCTTTCACGTGAGTCGAAGGAAGAGGCGCTGCGCCGCATTCTCAAGAAGCATCCAGGCCTCGCAGGCAGCGAGGCAACGCCTGATGCTGCGCAACCGGCTGCAATACCCGAAGCCTATTACCGGATCGAGAAATTCGCCGAGTATCAATCGATTGCCCTGCAGCAGGATCTCGCGCGAAAGGTCGATCTCGAAAGCCCCTACTTTCTCGAGCATGACCGGATCGCGCGCGACACCGCGGTGATCGGCGGTAAGGAATACATCAATTTCGGGACCTATAATTATCTCGACCTGAACGGCGATCCCCGGGTGAATGAGGCCGCCCATCAGGCCATGCTGAAATACGGGACTTCCGCTTCCGCGAGCCGCCTTGTTTCAGGTGAACGTCCGCCGCATCGCGAACTGGAAGAAAAGATCGCCGAGATTCACGGCACCCCGGCGGCTCTGACCTTCGTTTCCGGTCACGCCACAAATGTCTCGACCATCGGAACGCTTCTCGGCAAGCGCGATCTCATCTTGCATGATCGTCTCATTCACAATTCCATGCTGCAGGGCGCACTGCTCTCCGGCGCGCAACGCCAGCCCTTTGAGCATAATGATGTGAAGGGCCTCGACGAACTGCTCACGCGATCGCGCCGAAAGTTCGAGAAGGTTCTGATCTGCATCGAAGGTGTCTATTCGATGGATGGCGACGTGCCGCCCCTTCCCGATTTCATCAAGGTGGCGCAGAAGCACAAGGCACTGTTGATGGTGGATGAGGCGCACTCGCTTGGCGCACTCGGCAAGCGCGGGCGCGGCATTGGCGAGCATTTCGGCGTGAACCCCGCCGATGTCGATATCTGGATGGGCACGCTCTCAAAAACGCTTGCAGGATGTGGCGGCTACATAACGGGCTCAGCGGCGCTGATCTCCTTGCTCAAGCATTCCGCTTCCGGCTTCCTTTATTCGGTCGGTATGCCGCCTCCCATTGCGGCTGCTTCACTAGAGGCGTTGCGCATCATGGAGCGTGAACCGGAACGCGTGCAGAAACTTCAGGAAAATGGCCGGCTGATGCTGGAGCTTGCGAAGGCGGAGGGGCTGAACACGGGCCACGCCACCGGCTCATCCGTTCTGCCCATCATCACCGGAAGCTCGCTGCTGGCGGCACGTCTTTCGAAAGCTCTCTTTGAGGAAGGCATCAACGCCCCGCCCATCATTTATCCGGCTGTGGAAGAACGGGTGGCCCGTCTGCGTTTCTTTATCTCCAGCGCTCACAGCGAAGAGCAGCTCCGGCACACGATCCGCCGTACAGCCGAGCTTATGCGGAAATTGTCTGAGAGCCCGCTTCCGGTGCAGAAGGGCTGACCGCTCAGAGGCCGATGACCGTGCTCCAGCCGCTATCCGTGAGGCAGACGGCGCTTACCTGCGTCTTGCGCAATGTGAGGTCCGTGAGAAGCACACGCTTGCAGCGATCACCCGCGGCGGAAATATATTCCCCTCCCACCTGAACCTTTGCCTGCCTGCCGGATGCCATCTGCACGGTGCCGCTGGTGCCATAAGAGGCGCTGGTCGCGAAATTCGCCACGGCATCACTCGGCGCAGCGGCGACAGAAGCATGTTGCGAAGCGGGGGTGGAGCCCGCTTCGCCCGTGGTGACGCAAGCGGCCAGAGCGGGGCTCAGGGCAAGAAGAAATGCCACGCGCAGCAGCCCGATTTGTTTGAAGTGTTTCATCTCAACCCCCCGATTTTTCCGCGAACATGACGCACAACCTATCATGAAACATGTTGATTTCCGCTCCCTGATTTCTCGTCCATGAGCCTGCGCAGGCTCGATGGCACGGACAATCTGGCTGGCCAGTCAACTCCCGCTTTCAGGCGATGGCGAAGATCGTGATCCTCGACCAGCATGGCGAGGGCATCTGTCCAGGCTTCTGCGTTTTCAGGCGCACAGAGAAGACCGTTCTCCCCGTTCCGAACCACGTGGCTGTAGGGTGCAGTATCCGCATAGATGCCCACAGCACCGAAGCGCGCAATATCGAGATACTTGACCCAGGAGCGTGCCTGGTTGAACGGTGTTGGCAGGAGCGGTGCAAGCCCGATATCGAAACGGACAGACCGGCTCCGCTCAAGATAATCCGGCCAGGACAGCGGTGGACGGACCTCGACGCGAGGCAGATCGCGATAAACCTTGCTCACATCGCGCCTGCCGACTATCTCGAAATACGTATCTTCGTGGCGATCATGGATGGCAGCGATGATGGGGTATAGCCAATGCCGCTCGCCGCGATGGGTTTTCTGGCCGTGATAGAAAATCCGCAAGGGACGACCCCGCCCTTCTTCACGCATGCCGGGCAAAGGAAAGGGCTCCGGGTGCGGATCTATCCGCTCCACAGGGCCGGCGCCCGAGAAGCACTCCGCCAGAACATCCGATGAGAGCCAGAGTTCGCTCGTCACACGCGCGATGCGGCGCGCATAGCGCAACCAGAAATGCGCCATGACGATGCGGTATTCAAGCGGCAGGTCCCTGTCACGCCAGGCAACGCCGATATCATCGTCGAGCAACCAGGCGACCCCCGCGAGGCCCGAGGCAGCTTCCTCGATTTCCTTCATCGCGCGCCGGTTGACATAGCGAACGATGATGAGAAACGAACCGTCGAGCGGCGCCGGGCACGGTGCACCAAGTGTCCAGTAGGCGACCGGAAGCCTGCTTCCCGCAAGGCGGTGCCGCAAATAGAGATCGCAGGTGGGCGATGCACTCTGAGTGAGAACCACCACTCTTTCCGGTGAGCGGGAATAATTTCCCTCACACCGGAAAGAGCGCGCATAGGTGCCTGCCTGTTGGCCCATCCCGAAGCACCTAGTCGACGTTCAGCACCACGGCCGTTGACAGGGCGACGCGATAGAGCACTTCCACCACATCGCGGAAGATTGCAAACGTCTTGGCATTCGGAGACGGGAGAACCATGATGTGATCGCCCTTGCGGATTGCAGCCGAACCATCATGGACCGAGCCGTCATTGCGCATGACGAGAAGTCGGCTTGCATCACCCCGGTTGCTCAGGCCACCTGCGGCATTGATGTAATCCCGCGCGGTGAGAGAGCGTTTCCAGAGCACGGTCTGAGGCAGCTTGACCTCACCCGACACCACAACCACATCGCTCTTTTTCGGAATGACGATCTCATCGCCATTCTCGAGGATCATATTTTTCCAGTCGCTTCCGGCAAGAACCACCCGGCCTTCCGGCGCGACAGCCCGCACCTGCGCGACGAAACGCTCGACAAGAGCTGCTTCCTGCACGCGGATTTGCGACTCCGTTCCGCTGATCGAATTGTCGGTCAGCACGGAACGCTGCAACTCATAAAGCGCGCGGTCAATGGCGAGGCGCTGGCGCTGGGCCACGGATTCACGGCGAATATAGATTGCTTCGAGATCAGCAAGGTCCGGGTCAACTTCGATAAGCTGAGCCACAGCGCCAAGCCGCGTGGAGCGCGGCACCGCGAATGTGGACGGCCCGAGATCATTGCCATCCACCTTGACGACAATCGTTTCCGCCTCGCGGTCAGCATCGACAACCCATGCGTCACCATCCGCAAGACCATAATTCTCGATCTCGGAAAGCGGGACGTAGGTGTTGAAGTGCTTGCCGTCGCGAATGCCCTGAATGAGAACGTGACTCGCCGCCGCCTGCGGCTGAGCGAGACGCAGAATGGTCGAAACCTCACCCTGCTCATGGGGCAGGAACTCGAACAGATATTCATTCCGCACCTGTCCGCTTACCCAGACGGTGGGGAACTGGTTGCCGACGACGATCACGTCATTGTCCGAGAAGCGAATATTCGGCATCGCCCCTTTGGTGAGAAAATCATAGAGGTCAACGGTGGCGACCACCCGCCCGTCCCTCATCACGCGTATGTCGCGGTAAGAGCCGCTTTGCGGATCAATGCCGCCCGCGCGGGCAAGGTAGTAGAGAACGCTGTCATCCTTCGCGCCCGGATACCGCCCCGGATAGGGCACGGCGCCCGTCACGAAGACACCAAGCGGCTGCGTGCCCAGAAGGTTCGTATAGACCTTCACATTATCCGTATACACCTGCGCCACGCTTGCGCGCACGCGCTGTGCGAGCCGGTCGTTGGTGATGCCTTCAACCTTGATGGGGCCGATCTCCGGCAAGAAGATATTACCCTGAATGTCCACCACGAGCACGCCATCAAATGTCCGCGCGCCCCACATGCGCACGGCAATGCGATCCCCCTGCGCGATGGCATAGTCCGGATTGACGCCCACACTGCGATCCACCAGCGTGGAATTCGTGAAAATCTGCGAGCCATAAGGCTTGAGGACATTGCCGCCCATGTCCGGGATAGCGTTCGGAATATCCGTTCTCATGCCGCTTTGCTGCTGCAGGAGAATGTCTCCCCCTGCCGGGGCCGTTACAATCGGCTGCGGCTGCTCGGCGCCTGCCGGATCGCCGAACACTTCCGACATGGCGTCCGGCTGGTTCGCACTGTTCTGTACAGCCCGCACGGCGCTGCGTTCCAGCGCCATATTCTGCGCGACTGCAGCTCCTGACATGGCGATCAGTATCAGGCCTGCAATCACCCCCCGCATTTTTCTCATATCCGCGCGTGCTCCCTAATTGCGGCTCCAATCAGCATCAGAAGGCCATATGCAAGCAATCCGCCCAAAAGGACGGAAACAATATTCAGCAGCCTCTCCGGCTTGGAAGGGTCTGCCGGCAAAGAAGGTTCTACGAAAGCGACAAGATAGGCCTGCTTCCGGTTTGCGTCCGCCCGGGCGACCTCCAGCGCGGTGACAGCAGATGTATAGGCTGATCTCGCGAACTCCTCCTCGATCAGCAGTCTTTCATATTCGGACAGCAGATCCGAATAGGTGATATTCGGTGTGTCTTCGTTGCTCGTAAGTCTGCCGCGTTCCACGCGCATCTGTTGCTCGATGGCAGCAATGCGCGCGCGGACACCGGCAATCTGCGGCGCATCATCGCGCATATAGCTGCGCAGCGACGCAAGCTCCGTCTTGTAACGCGAGAGTTCCGCTTCGAGACTGGCAACGATCCCGCCGATAGCGGCAGCAGAACTTACCGGATCAAGCTCGCCATGCTCCTTCCGAAACTTGTAAAGCGCCATGCGGTTTTCGCGCAGGCGATCTTCCGCAAGCGTTACCTCGTCACGGGCAAACTTCACGGCATCGAGACGGGACTGCTGCGAGATGCGGTTCACCATCTCATCGCTGAAGCGAACGATAAGCTGGGCAATCTTCTGTGCATCTTCCGGGCGATAGGCCTGCACATCCAGATGAACGACATTTGCGTTCGCGTCAAAATAGACCTCGATCCGATCGAGGTAATAGTCGTAGAGATCATCGAGGCTCGCATCGCGCGCGATACGCGACCAGATATCCGCCTCATCCACCGCATAAAGTGAGTGGATGTCGAGCTCTTCCTGCAGCTTCGCAACGATCTCGCGCGACTGGATATATTCCTGCACGACATAGCCGTCCACGGCACCGGGGTTGGCGCCGAGTGACCCCAGCAGCCCGCCAAAGGCGGTCGCAATCTGTGCTTCCGACGAGCGAACCGTCATCAGTGATTGCGAGACATAGCGGTCAGCTGCCCAGAAGCCATTATAGATTATCGCAAGCACGCTCGGCACGATGACGATGGCGATGAAAAGCAGGCGCGAGACGCCGAGCTTCATCACGGCGGTTACCTCGTTTTCGAGGAAGGGCCGCGCGCGGTCTCTGACGAAGTCGCCGGCTCGTTTCATTGTGTCGTTCGTCTCAAAAGCGTCACGGAGGCGGCTTCTGGCTGATCCGTCATTCATGGAGCGCACTTTCGGGTATAAAAGTCGATGGCTTCGTCAATGTTGTCGAAGGGGACGAGGAACCCTTCGTATAGCACCATGCCGATCTGGCAATACTCCCGAACCGTCTTTTCATTGTGAGAGACGAGAAGCATTCCCCGATCTTTCGATTGTTCGAGAAAAACCTTCTTTGATTTTTGTCGAAAGAACCTGTCGCCCGCGCCGATGCTTTCGTCAATCAGATAACAGTCAAAATCGATCGCGAGGCTGAGGCCGAAAGCAAGGCGGGATTTCATGCCGCTGCTATAGGTACGCACCGGCATATCGACATAGGGACCGATCTCGGCGAACTCTTCCG
>NZ_JBATWS010000362.1:0-5719 GCF_049672805.1 Parvibaculum sp. | reverse complement strand
CGTAAGGCGTTCGAGGCAATGGGCGTGGGCATTGCGCTGCCGGTACTGAAATGGGCTGGCTTCAATGCACAATCGACGGAGAACACACCTGAGGCGCTTTTCGTGCTTCTCCTCATGTTCTGCGTCGTGCCCCTGATCCTCTGGCTTATCTCCATCGTGTTCATCCTGCGCTATCCGATCACGCATGAGCGCCAGCAGCGCCTTCGATCGGCGCTGGAACGCAGAATGGCGCGGCGCGAACTGCGCCGCGTGATGGCGGATTGAAAGAAAGGGTGAGTGCCGGCAGGCGGTTACGCCTGCTCCAACCCCATCGCTTCTGCCAGAAGTGCGTAGGAGCGGATGCGGTCCTTCTGGTCATAGGTGATCGTCAGAATGACGAAATCATCGACACCATGCGCTTCACCGAGAGCGAGCAATCGGGCGCGGACCTGTTCAGGGGAGCCGGTAATGCTCCGCTGCTCTATGGCGCGCAGCATCACGCGGTCCTGATCCGTATAGGGATAGGCGAGTGCTTCCTCGATGGAAGGAAAGGAGCCTGCCCGGTTCTGGAGAAGGTGCATCACCCAGAGATTGCGGGAAGAGGCGATGCGCCTTGCTTCTTCCTCCGTGTCGGCAACCGTGACCGAGACGGCGATGGAGCCGCGCGGGCTTGCATGGTCACGCGAGGGACGGAAGTTCCGGCGATAAAGTTCAAGCGGCTGGGTGCCCGCATCCTGATTGATGAAATGCGCGAAGCAATAGGCCATGCCAAGCTGGGCCGCGATGAGAGCGCCATCCCCGCCTGAGCCAAGCATCCAGAGGGCAGGCATGCCGGGCCCGCGCGGCGTCGCGTGAAGCCCGACATAAGGATGATCGGCCGGAAAGCCGCCTGCCTCGCCCTGAAGCCCTGTTGCATCTTCCAGAAACTGACGGAGCAGTTCCACCTGCTGCGGAAAGACGCCGACATCATAGGCCTGCGGCCCCGGCTGGAGCGCGCGGGTGGTGCGCATATCGCCTCCGGGCGCGCGACCGACGCCGAGGTCGATACGGCCCGGGTAAAGCGTCTCCAGCACGCGGAAGCATTCCGCCACCTTGAGGGGGCTGTAATGTGGCAGCATCACGCCGCCCGAGCCGACACGGATGCGGTTCGTTGCTGCCGCCACAGCAGCGATCAGCACCTCCGGGGCGGAGCCGGCAAAGGACGAGGTGTTGTGATGCTCGGCCAGCCAGTAGCGGCTATAGCCGAGGCGCTCGGCCTGCTGCGCGAGGTCGATCGTATTGGCGAACGCTTCTGCCGCGCTGCCACCCTTGCGGATCGGTGACTGATCGAGAACGCTCAGCGTGACCATATGGCCGCCTCCTTCTTCTTCCTCAGGCTTCTTCTCCCGGCGCTGCCGATGCCTGTCGCTATTTTTCCAGCGGGCGCTTCTTCACGCGCTTCACGATGCCGGAATAGTTGAGCAGGATGCGCTCATTCTCGCCGCTGCCGGTAAAAACCTGGCCGCGTACAAATACCATGCTGCCGGTATTGCGGACGACTTCGCCTCGCGCCTCGATGAACTCACCCGCGCCTGCGGCTGCGGTGAACTCTGCCGAAAAGGAAACGGTGACGGAAGGCCCGCCCTCCAGCACATCGCGCCCGATGGCGAAAAGCGAGAAATCCGCAAAGGTCATCAACAGCCCGCCATGCAGGAAGCCGCCGCCATTGCAATGCGTCGGCGTCGCTTCGAAGGCGCAGGTGATGCTTCCATCCGGCTGCCTGCGGAAAAAGAAAGGCCCGGCATGGTCTTCAAAAGGATCGTGTCCATTCCAGCTTTCATAGCCAGCCAGTCGGCCGCTCAGGGTCGTATTCATGAAATCAGACGCTCATTCTTGGGATTGCCTTTGCCGGGCTTTTAACAGGAACCCTGCGGCTTCAAAAGCCTGAGGCAATAAATCCCCGCTTTTGTCGTGGTTATTAAGCGGTTCGTTACTTCGCTTCGCCAGATTGCCTGCATAAGCTTTTGTTGGAACAGGATCAGTCACGGATGTTGGACAGATTCAGAGAAGATCGGCGCGTAGAGCACAGCGCGACGGCCATTTCCCCGCGTGATCTTGGCAACGCAGCCCTGCGGGAACTCTGGGCGCATTGGGAAGAACGCCGGCCGGAGAATGGTATCCCTGAGCGTCCTCAGGTTGATCCGCTGCGCTTTCCGCGCCTGCTGCCGCAGGTCTTCATCCTGAAGGTGGAAGAGAGTCCGACTTCCTTTGTTTACAGCCTGGTGGGCGAGGCAAATATCGAGGCGCATGGTGCGAATTTCACCGGTCTTGATGTCCGCGAACTCGACAGCATCTGGCCCGGATATGGCTCGTCGCTGCATGATTTCTATTGCTATGTCGCTAGCCGGAAAGAGGCCGTAGCGGTGCGCGGCAACATGCGCTTCGTCGATCGCGGCTTCCGCCATTTTGAGTCCGTTTACCTTCCGCTTGCCGGCAAGGAGGGGGAAACCGCGCAAATCCTCGGTGCCGCCGCTTACGACACAGGCGTGGACCTGATGTGAGCTTGCTTCGGATTTTAACGGTTTACTTCAGCTTCCCTTAGGGAAATACGGCCATTTTTTAATGATTGGTGACCAAAGGTCAGGTGGGAAATGGGTTTGGGACTGAAACGCCTCGTAAGAACGCAGAATGAAGAAAGCGTCGAGGATCTCTTCGCCGAAGCCAGTGCACACGGTATTGCCTTCTGCAAATTGAAGGATCTGCGGGAGCCGCTTTGCCGCGACATGCTGGCTTACTGGAATGAACTGCGGGGGGATCGCGTGATGCCCCATCGCGATGAGATCGATCCGGTCCGCTTTGCGCGCTACATGCCCAATCTTCTCATGGTGCAGGTCGATTGGGAGCCTTTCGACCTCACTTACAGGCTGATCGGCGGGGATGTCGTGACCGCGCATGGCACCAATTTTCGCGGCCAGCGCGTCATCGAAAGCCGCTCGCATACCGGGCGCTTCAACGAAGTGCTCCATGCGTTTTACACATTCGTGGCCGAGCAAAAGCGCCCCTATGCGGTGCGCGGCACGATGGAATATGTCGAGCGCGGCTGGGTGAGCGTCGAGGGGGTCTATCTGCCTCTCACGCTGGATGGCGCCCGTACCGACCGGATTCTGGGTGCTGCCGTCTCGAAGCCCTTGCCCCGCCCCTGATCCGTCCCCCTTTCAGGGCTTTTGACCCCCGGCAGCCCTTGGCCTAAATTCCCGCAGCTTTCAGAAACCAAGCACCGGGAATGGTCATGGCCCTAGACGCCGAAACTCGCGAACAGCTCATCTCCTCCGTCCGCCGTTTTGTGGATGAACGCCTGCGTCCGATCGAGGACAAGGTCTCCGAAACCGATATGGTGCCGGATGAAATCGTTGAGGAAATGAAGGAACTCGGCCTTTTTGGCATTTCGGTTCCGGTGGAATATGGCGGCCTCGGCCTCACCATGGAGGAAGAATGCCTCCTGATGTTCGAGCTTGGCCGCACATCCCCGGCTTTCCGCTCTGTCATCGGCACCAATGTGGGCATTGGCAGTCAGGGCATCGTCATGCATGGCCGGCAGGACCAGAAGGAATACTGGCTGCCGAAGATCGCAAGCGGCGAGACGATCATCTCCTTCGCGCTGACTGAACCTGAAGCAGGCTCCGACGCCGCATCGCTGAGGACGACGGCAATCCGCGATGGTGACCATTACATCGTCAACGGCACCAAGCGTTACATCACCAATGCGAACAAGGCCCATGCCTTCACGCTGATGGCGCGCACCGACCCGAAGACGCCGGGAGCAAAGGGCGTTTCGGCCTTTGTCGTGCCGCGCGATCTGCCGGGCATCCATGTCGGCAAGCCGGAAAAGAAGATGGGCCAGCAGGGCGCGCATATTTGCGACGTGGTGTTTGAAGATGCTCGCATTCCCGCCGATTGCCTGCTGGGCGATGAGGAGGGAAAGGGCTTCATCACCGCCATGCAGGTGCTGGAGCGTGGCAGGCTTCACATTTCCGCCGTCTGCATCGGTGTTGCCGACAGGCTTGTCGAAGACAGCGTGAAATATGCCGCCGAGCGCCGCCAGTTCGGCGCGCCGATCGGCAATCTGCAGCTCGTGCAGGCCATGCTCGCGGATTCCAAAACGGAAGCCTATGCGGGCCGCTGCATGGTGCTGGACGCCGCGCGCCGCCGCGATGCGGGTGAGGATGTTGCCACCGAAAGCTCCTGCACCAAGCTCTTCTGTTCGGAAGCCGTTGGTCGTATCGCCGACCGCGCGGTGCAGGTGCATGGCGGTGCAGGCTATGTTGCCGATTACGGCATTGAGCGCTTCTACCGCGACGTGCGTATCTTCCGCATCTATGAAGGCACGAGCCAGGTGCAGCAGGTCATCATCGCGCGCAATCTGCTGAAAGCGGTGAGCTGAGCGCCATTTCACGCATCACGATCTCTGTCAGGTGATCGGCGAAGGCCTCCGGTGTCATCACCCGGTCCTTCGCCGACACATAGCGATGCACCATGCTTTCGGCCAGCATGGGCACGATCTGCGCACTACGTTCGGGGTTCGTACAAATATCGCGCGAAAACCCCTCGAAAAGTTCAGTGAGAACCACGCGCATCTCGCGCTCTCCCTTGTCGAACGCATCGCGCATGTGAGGTGGCCGAGGCGCTTCCTCGAAAAGAATCCGGTGAAGTTCCGGGTCTTCCATGTGAATGTCGAGAAGGCAGCGCACAAGCCCTGCCACTCTGTCGCGCGGGGTGGCGTTGCCTGTTGTCGCGAGCGTTTCGCCAAGAGCGCGCATGGTTTCCGCAATGTGGCGTTCCATCAGCGCGACGAGCAGCGCCTCCTTGTTCGGGAAATACTGGTAGAGCGAACCGATTGAGACGCCCGCGCGTTCTGCGATCCGGTTGGTGGTCGCGCCGCGCAGGCCATGCGTTCGGAAAATGTGAGCCGCCGCTTCGAGGATGAAGGTGACGGTTGCCTCCGCGCGCTGCTGAAGTGGCTTCCTGACGCGCTTTTTCCTGCCTTGTTCAGCCACCAATATGCCCTTGTTGAACGCGAGTAGGGTGCGCGGTCCCGGCTCCTTATTCTGCAATGACAATCTTGGCGTTCGGCCCGTTAGCCTGTCAACGCAAGGCCGGAAAGGTGAGGGAGAAGAGATGTTCGACGAAATGGCGATCCTTTGGGATTACAATTTGCGCATGGTGCCGGGCATTCTTGCCTTTCTGCTTTGTCTCGTTCTGTTGCCGCGCGCTGCCATTGGCATCCGTATCGCTCTCTATATCGCGCTTTTCATCCTCATTCGTGACGCGATGACGCCCACGGGGCTTTGGGCTTTTGACGGGCTGCGTATCAGTTTTATCAATGATGGTGGCGTTCTGGCAGCGCTCGGCATCGCTTCCGTGATCGGCGTGCTGGTTGTCTGCGCGGTGGAAAAGGAGATGCGCGCGCTGCTCGTCTGGCGGAAGGGGTCGCTTGTTGCAGGTGCCGGGGTCGGGCTCGGCGCCGGTGCGGTGATCGGGTTGGGTGCGGCTTCCTTGTCAGGCTTCTCACCCATGCTGCCGGATTATGCAGCCGGCTTTATCATCGGGCTCTTCATTCTCGCTTATGGCGGCAATCTGCTGGAGGAACTTCTCTTTCGCGGCTTCCTGCAAGGGCGGCTAGAGCAGATCGTCACGCCGGTGCGCGCCGCCTTGCTGAGCGGCCTTCTGTTTGCTGTCTGCCATTCTTACCTCGCCATTACGG
>NZ_JBATWS010000361.1:0-4490 GCF_049672805.1 Parvibaculum sp. | reverse complement strand
GCATGGTGTGGGTGAAAGGCGGGCGCTTCATCATGGGTGACACGCTCTACCCGGAAGAAGGCCCCCTGCGCGAAGTCTCGGTTGACGGCTTCTGGATGGATCGGACCGAGGTGACAAATGCAGAATTTGCAGCCTTTGTGGAGGCGACGGGCTATGTCACGGTAGCCGAGCGCCCGGTGGACGAAACGCTTCATCCCGGCCTGCCGCCCGAGATGCGAAAGCCCGGTGCAGTTGTCTTCATCATGCCGAATGATGTGAGCGGCATGGGCGACATCTCGCAATGGTGGCAATATGTGCCGGGCGCGAACTGGCGCCAGCCGGGCGGGCCTGATACGTCAATCGAAGGGAAGGATCATTTCCCCGTTACCGCCATCGCTTATGAAGACGCGCTCGCCTATGCCACATGGAAGGGCAGGACGCTTCCGACCGAGGCCCAGTGGGAGTGGGCCGCGCGTGGCGCGAACCCCGATGCACCCGCGCCGCGCGCGCAGCCGAAACAGGCAAACACATGGCAGGGGCTTTTCCCCGTCATCAACGAGGCGGAAGACGGTTTTGTCGGCATCGCACCTGTTGGCTGCTTTGAGCCGAACGAACTCGGCCTCCATGATATGATCGGCAATCTCTGGGAATGGACGGCAGATGCCTATGAGGGCGCGCCGGGTCGGCATGTCATCAAGGGCGGCTCATGGCTTTGTGCGCCGTCCTACTGCCTCCGCTATCGCCCCGGTGCGCGCCAGCCGCAGGAAGTGGACCTCGCCACCACCCATCTCGGCTTCCGAACCATCCTCATCGCGCCGCCACCCGCCTAAGGGCCACGGTTTTGTTTTGCTGCTAGCGCCGCAGCGAACCATCCAGCGTGAGCAGATCGCCGTAAAGCTCCGGCCGCCTGTCGCGAAACACGCCCCAGGCGATGCGCTGTTTGCGGTTCTCTTCGGTGTCGAATGTGGCAGTGAGAACTTCTTCCCTGTCCTCGCTGGCCTCCGCCACCTTTGCGCCGCTCGCATCGGTGATGAAGGAAGAACCATAAAAGGTGAGGGCGCAGCTTCGTCCTTCCTCGCGGCCGATCCGATTTGAAGCAACGACGGGAATGATGTTTGCCGCAGAGTGTCCCTGCATCGTGCGCTGCCAGTGATCACGCGAATGGATCGTCGGGTCATGCGGTTCGGAGCCAATGGCGGTCGGGTAGAGAATGACATCCGCTCCCTTCAGCGCGAGGATGCGGGCCGCCTCCGGGAACCACTGGTCCCAGCAGATAGCCGCACCCACGCAGCCGTGCCGCGTGTTCCACACCTGAAATCCCGTATCGCCGGGGCTGAAGTAATATTTCTCGCCATAGCCCGGCCCGTCCGGGATGTGCGATTTGCGATAGGTGCCGAGGATCTCGCCGCTATCGATCATCACCAGAGAATTGTAGAGAGCGTTATTCGCGCGCTCATAGATCGAAATCGGCAATACGACGCCATACTTCTGCGAAACAGAGCGCAGATGACGCACGGCCGGATTTTCATCCACCGGCAGCGCAAGCTCCAGCAGGTCGGGCGCTGTGTCCTTGCAGAAATAATGTGTCTCAAAAAGCTCCTGTAGCAGGATGATATTTGCGCCCCGCTCGACAGCGGCCACAACCAGCTTCTCCGCCCGCGCGATGTTCTCGTCGCGGTTCTGGCTGCACGCCATCTGCGTTGCCGCTACGGTGATCTCTGTCATCGTGAAACTCCTGCTCAGGCACGTCTCAAAGTCGGTTGCGGCCATCATACATCATCCGCTGATCTTCAGGCACATATCGGCCTATGCCATATGGTGCCGGCTCCTGATAAGCTGTCGGGCGATGAGGCTTCCGGGCAGGATGGGCTTGTGACGACGAGTAACATGTATGTGGATGACGCACTCCCGCGCGCGGGCTTCCACGTCCTGCCGCCCCCGCCGCCACGCCAGCGCACATGGACGCGCGAACTTGCCATTGCTGTCGTTTTTGCCGTTCTGCTCAATCTTCTGGTGCTGCTTTCTTTCTTCTTCGTCCGCCCGGAAGCGATGCCCCCGGTGCAGGAGCCGCCTGCCATTGATGTCGAGATCGTGCAGCGGCCGGAAGCGGAACCTGCGAAGGAGAAGCCAACGCCGCTGCCTCAACCGCAACCTGAAAACCAGCAAAGCTTCACCCGCTCCGGCGCAACCGATGAGCGGACAACACCCGGCTATGGCAAGGAAGCAGACGCTCCCGCTGACCGGGACATAACAGAGCCGGAAGCGGAGCCGGAGCCGCCCCGACCGGAAGTGAAGGCGCAGGAGCAGGTGGAGATACCCGGCTGGGCTCGCACGCTGGAGCCGGGTTACGATGTCCGGGCAGGCCAGCAGGGGACCGCGCAATCAAGCCAGCCGAATGCGAACGCGCGGGGCGGGGATGCCTATCTGAATGCGATGGGCAGGCGCATCGTCGCGAATGTCACCTATCCGGCGGAAGCGCGAGGTGCGACCGGTGTGATGGTCGTGGCCCTGGTCGTGAACCGTACCGGTGCGCTTGAGGGCGCACAGATGATCCGCTCAACCGGCAATGCCGCATTGGACAGGGCAGGCATGGAGGCGATCTCGCGCAGCATGCCTTTCGCGCCATTCCCGCCCGGCGTTACCATGCCGCGCGCTTCCTTCGAACTGACGCTCCGCATCGCCCCCAACTAGGCAAGACTATTGCGCCGGTTCGACGCGAAGCACACTGCCATTCTGTCCATCTGTCACGAGATAGAGATAGCCGTCCGGGCCGCTCCGCACATCACGGATACGCTTACCCAGTTCAGCGAAAAGAACTTCCTGTCCGGCAACCTCGCCGTTCTCCATGTCCACGCGGCGCACATGCTTTGCAGCCAGCGCACCGACAAAGAGATCATCCTTCCATTCGGGGAAGGCATCACCCTGATACAGCGTGAAGCCGGCTGGCGCGATGGAAGGGGTCCAGTGCAGCAGGGGCTGCTCCATGCCTCCATATTCCGTGTAGGGCGAGATGCGCGCACCGGAATAGTCAATGCCATAGGTGATGACCGGCCAGCCATAATTCTTGCCCGGTTCGATGATGTTGATTTCATCGCCGCCCTGCGCGCCATGCTCATGCTCATAGACGCGGCCGGAAGCGGCATCCACGAGCAGTCCTTGCGGGTTACGGTGGCCGTAGCTCCAGATTTCAGGCTTCACCCCGTCCTGCCCGACAAAGGGATTGTCAACAGGCACATTCCCGTCCCGGTCGATGCGGACAACCTTGCCGAGATGGCTGCCAAGATTCTGGGCTTCCTCGCGATAGTCGAAACCGTCACCCACCGTCACCAGCAGCGTCTCATCCGGCAGGAAGGCGAGCCGCCCGCCATAATGGACGGGGGTGTCTTTCATGGGCGAGGCATCGAAGATGACGGTGAGGTCGCTCAGGGTCGTCCCGTCGAAACGCGCCCGCGTGACCCGTGTGCCATTGCTCTTCGGCGAGCCATGCGCATAGGAGAGATAGACAAAGCCATTCTCCGAATAGCGAGGGTCAAGCACCACATCGAAGAGGCCGCCCTGACTGCGGAAATAGACCGGAGGCACACCGCTGACGGGGTCATCTGCAAGCACCCCGTTACGCACCACGCGAATGTGCCCTGAAAGTTCGGCGATGAGGATCGAGCCATCCGGCATGAAGGTCAGGCTCCAGGGGTGGTCCAACCCTTCCGCCACCGGAACGATCTCATAGGGCAGGCTGCTGCTCCCGGTCTCCTGCGCCGAGGAGGCGCTCCATGTGAGAAGCGCCACGGCTGCAATGGCCGCACCTTTGATCGCCGACAGATACCACACCCGATCGCTCATTGACTGTTTCCCGCCCCGTTCAGTGATATTCTGTGCGATCATACAGCGAGTTGCCGGGCAAAAGAAATTCGGAGGGGGCAGAGATGTGGATTTTGCGGATTGTGTTGGCCTTTATCTGCGCGGTGATCGTCGCCACCGTGCTTGGTGCCATCTTCCACACCCAGTTCATTCTCGCCCGTCTGATCGATATGGGGATCGACATTCCTTTTGCGGAGCGTTGGTCAACCACCCTGCATGACATTGGCGGCATGGCGCCCCTCTTTGGCGCCGTCATCGCACTCGGTTTTCTGGTGGCCTTCATCGCGGGCGCGCTCGTCTATCGCTGGGCAGGCGTGCAGCGCAATCTCGTCTATGCTGTTGCGGGTGCTGTCGCCATTGCCGTCGCCCTCGGCCTGATGGGCATGGTCTATGAGATGACGCCGATCGCGAGCGCGCGTTCCTGGGCGGGCTTCATCGCGCAGATGGTGGCGGGTGCTTCGGGTGGCCTCGCCTTCGCCCTCATCTCCCGCCAGCGCACAGCCTGATTCCGCTCACCCTTTTTCGGATGCCGTGTAGGTGCCTCTCCTTTAGGCAGGGAAGGGCGCAGGCGCGTCAGCGGTGCAACGCCGGTCGTTTTTTTGTCATGGGCAGTTGCCATGTCCCGCCAATCCGTGCAGCCTTTGGTCTGAAGC
>NZ_JBATWS010000360.1:0-5486 GCF_049672805.1 Parvibaculum sp. | reverse complement strand
GCCATAATCGACACGCGCGACAAGCGTTTCGGGTTCGGCAACCGCGAAGGCATAGGAATGCACGAAATAGGCATGGGTCGCGGGCATGTCTGCGAGCAGCGGGTGCGGCCGGATGATTTCAAGCTCGTTCCAGCCCATATGGGGGATCTTGAGCGAGGCATCTGCCGGTTCGATCTTCACGACCTCGCCGCCGATCCAGCCAAGCCCCTTATGCGTGCCATGTTCAAGCCCGCGCTCTGCCATGAGCTGCATGCCGACACAGATGCCAAAAAAGGGTTTCGCTTCCTTGCGTACGGCCTCGTTCAACGCGTCTTCCATGCCGGGCACGGCGCGAAGCCCCGCCGCGCAATCACCAAAAGCACCGACCCCCGGCAGCACGATGCGGTCTGCGCTGCGCACCGCCTCAGGGTCGCTCGTGACCAGCACATCGGCTGAAAGTCCTGCCTCACGCGCCGCGCGCTCAAAGGCCTTGGCGGCGGAGCGGAGATTGCCGGAGCCGTAATCGATGATGGCGACTTTCATGTCGATCAGAGTCCTGTTCTCGTGCCGGGATCGGGGAAGAGCCCCATCACCTCGCCCGTGCCGCGCGGGGCGGGCTTGCGCGGCCATATCGGCGCATTGACCGGCGGCAGCAGATCATCGGTGAGCGGGCGATCCCATTTCGCAAAGAAGTTCCGCTCCGCCTCTTCAAGCGTGGTGCCGCCTGTCAGTCCGATCTCGCGGTAGCCCTGCCGCTCAAGTGTCCAGCGGCGAATGTCATTGCCTTCCGCGCCCAGCAGAAAGTTCAGCAGGAAGGAGGCAATCGCCGCAGCCGGCGCGCCAAAGGCCGCCTGCAGGAGAAAGGAAACCACGACCGTCAGCCCGATCCAGAGGCCGAGCGCCACCCATGCGCGATGCCAGACGAGCCATGCCCATGAGAAGGCAAAGGCGGGGAAGGAGAAACCCTCCTTCACCAGCTTGAGCCCCGCGCCATCAAGCGGCGCGCCGGGAAGCTCATGGACCGTGTAGATACGCATGAAATTCGTTCCGCCCGGCAGACCGGGCAAGCGGCTTCAATTCCGGCCCTATCTATGACAGATCGCGCGCGAAGGCCAGCGGCAAGGCCGGTTTTCCCGCCCGGTTCAGGTGCCGAGTACGCCCTTGGTGGAGGGGATGCGGCCGGCCGTGCGCGGGTCGAGTTCGATCGCGTCGCGAAGCGCCCGGGCAAGCGCCTTGAAGCAGCTTTCCACGATATGGTGATTATTCTCGCCATACATGTTTTCAACATGCAGCGTGATGCCAGCATTCTGCGCGAAGGCCTGGAACCACTCCTTGAAGAGTTCCGTGTCCATTTCGCCGAGCTTGGGTTTGGAGAAATTCACCTTCCAGACGAGATAGGGGCGCTGCGACACGTCAATCGAGACGCGGGTGCAGGTCTCGTCCATCGGGATGATGGCCGTTGCATAGCGGCGGATACCCTTGAAATCGCCCAGCGCACGGCGCACCGCCTCGCCGATCACGATGCCGGTGTCTTCCGTCGTGTGGTGGAAATCGATGTGCAGGTCGCCCTGCGCGCGGACCTTGAGGTCGATCAGCGAGTGGCGCGAAAGCTGCTCCAGCATATGGTCGAGGAAGCCGATCCCCGTATCGATGTCATATTCGCCCTGACCGTCGAGATCGAGCGAGACGAAGACATTGGTCTCCTTGGTCTTGCGCTCGACGGTGGCTATGCGGCCTTCGCTCTCGATCTGCATGATATCCGGTCCGGTCATTCTTTCGGTCTGGGCGGCTGACGGGCACTGTAACACGCCCCATATGGCTCTCTTCTGCCGCTTTTAACAGGGGGAACCGGGAACGGCCAGAGCTAAAGCCGCGGCTTTCAGCCGCCTCACCCCGTCACTCGAAACAATTTGAATCACAAATACTTACAGGACGTTAACCAATATTTCGGCGCGGCGTTCATCCATTACTTTAAGTACTTGTGTATCTACTTTGCAAAATATCACCAAGCCTTTGATTCAATATGGATCGGTCGGGCTTCACTGGTAGAAGACTGCGGCTCCTGTACTTCATCTAGAGCCTGAAATTTTAAAGGTGGTGCCGCGCGGCGGCGGGGTCCATATGTGAACAAGCCCGCTATCACGCCCGCATCAGGAGGGAAGCTGTCATGGCCTGGCAGACCACTCTCACCCCCGACCTCGCCCGCTTCATCGCCACGCGCGATCACTTCTACATGGGAACGGCCAATGCCGCCGGGCGGCCCTATATCCAGCATCGTGGCGGCCCGCGCGGCTTCCTCAAGATTCTGGATGAAAAGACGCTCGGCTATGCGGATTTTGCGGGCAACCAGCAATATGTGACGCTTGGTCACCTCAACGAGAACCCGCAGGTCTTTCTCTTCCTGATCGATTACCCCAACCGCCAGCGGGTGAAGATAAGGGGGCGGGGCCGTGTCGTGGCGGATGATCCGGCGCTCACCCGCTCGCTTGCCGACCCCTCCTATAAGGGCCGGGTGGAGCGGGCGATCCTGATCGAGCTGGACGAATGGGACATGAACTGCCCGAGTCACATCCAGCCGCGCTGGGACGCTGCCGACCTCACGCCTGCCTTTGAACGGCTGGAACGGCGTATCCGGGAACTGGAAGAGAAAGTCCGCAACCTGGGCGGCGATCCGGGCGAGTTTCATTTGCCGGAATAGGTGGGCTCTCCTGTGGCGAGAGTGCGCTCTTGACCCGGTGGCGGGTTGCCGCCACATGGTAGCGACAGCAGCCGGCTTCCGCCGCACACCCTGAAAGCAACCCGCAGGAACAAGATGACCGCTTCCCACGACCCGATCCAATGGCATGGCACCACCATTCTCTCCGTCCGCAAGGGCGGGCGCGTGGTTGTTGCGGGGGACGGGCAGGTGTCCATGGGCCACACCATCATGAAGGGTAATGCGCGCAAGGTCCGCCCGCTCGGCAAGGGCGATGTGATTGCGGGCTTTGCGGGAGCGACCGCCGATGCCATGACGCTTTTCGAGCGGCTCGAAGCGAAGCTTGAGCAATATCCCGGTCAGCTCATGCGGGCTTGCGTGGAACTCGCCAAGAACTGGCGCACCGACAAATATCTCCGCCGCCTCGAAGCCATGATGATCGTGGCGGATGCGCAGACCACGCTGGTGCTGACGGGCAATGGAGATGTGCTGGAGCCGGAAGCAGGGATTGTCGGTATCGGCTCCGGCGGCAATTACGCGCTCGCCGCCGCCCGCGCGCTTGCCGATAGCGATCTTTCCGCTGAAGAGATTGTCCGCAAGGCGATGGGCATTGCTGCCGATATCTGCGTCTATACGAACAACAATCTCACCGTTGAAGTGCTCGATGCGTAAGGCTCGCCTTCGCTTTTCCGTTTTGTCCTTACCGGAGTTTCCTTTCCCGTCATGACCAGTTTTTCGCCGCGTGAGATCGTTTCTGAACTCGACCGCTATATTGTCGGCCAGCGCGATGCAAAGCGCGCCGTTGCCATTGCGCTGCGCAATCGCTGGCGGCGCCAGCAACTGCCGGACAATTTGCGCGATGAAGTGCTGCCGAAAAACATTCTGATGATCGGGCCGACCGGCGTCGGCAAGACAGAAATCTCGCGCCGCCTCGCGCGGCTTGCCGAAGCGCCGTTCCTGAAAGTGGAAGCGACGAAGTTCACTGAAGTCGGCTATGTCGGCCGCGATGTGGAACAGATCATCCGCGATCTCGTGGAAATTGCGATCTCGCTCACCCGTGAAAAGCGGCGCAAGGATGTGCGCGCCAAGGCGCATCTCGCCGCCGAAAACCGTGTGCTTGAAGCGCTGGTCGGTGCCAATGCGAGCGAGGCAACGAAGGAGAGCTTCCGCAAGAAACTTCGCGCGGGCGAACTTGATGACAAGGAAATCGAGATTGAAGTCGCCGACAACAGCAGCGGCATGCCCACGCTCGACATTCCCGGCATGCCGGGTAGTCAGATCGGCATGATCAATCTCGGTGACATCATGGGCAAAGCCTTTGGTGCCCGCACCAGGCCGCGCCGCATGGCGGTAAAAGACAGCTATGAAGTGCTGATCGCGGAAGAGAGCGACAAGCTGCTCGATCAGGAACAGGTGATACAGGATGCGATCCGCTCGGTGGAGCAGAACGGCATCGTCTTTCTCGATGAGATCGACAAGATCTGCGCGCGCTCCGAACGACAGGGCGCGGATGTAAGCCGCGAAGGCGTGCAGCGCGATCTCCTGCCGCTTATTGAAGGGACGACCGTTGCAACGAAGCATGGCGCGGTGAAGACCGACCATATTCTCTTCATCGCCTCTGGCGCGTTCCACATCGCAAAACCCTCCGACCTTCTGCCGGAACTTCAGGGCCGATTGCCGATCCGCGTCGAACTCAACGCGCTTTCCAAGGAAGATGTGCGCCGCATCCTCACCGAGCCGGAAGCAAGCCTCATCAAGCAATATATCGCGCTGCTGGCGACGGAAGGCGTGACGCTTGAGTTTACCGATGACGGTATCGATGCGATTTCCGACATCGCCGCTTCCGTGAACGCGACGGTCGAGAATATCGGCGCGCGGCGGCTTCATACGGTGATGGAGCGCGTGCTGGACGAGATCAGCTTTTCTGCCACCGACCGCTCCGGCGAGACGGTGAGGATTGACGCTGCCTATGTGAATGAGCGGATCGGTGATCTGACGAAGAATATCGATCTGTCGAAGTTCATTCTCTGACGATGCGTACAGGTTTTCAAACTGCCTCTTCGTTATTGCGGGCGGTGCAGAGCAATCGAGCGGCAAGCTCATAGATTGCAGTCCCGGATTGCTTCGTCGCCTGCACCTTCGCGATGACGGAGATTATGTGCGGCGCTTGCGCTCATTCAGCAGGGCAAGCAGGCGGGTGATTTCGCCTTGCGTCATATGCGCTATTTCTTCCGCGAGGCGATTGGCGGCTTCGGTTGCCCCGGGCGCGAGGCCGGATGTGTCGATCACCACGCGCGGGTCTGACAGGCGCGCGAGGCGTTCGAGTTCTTCCGCTTCTTCCCAGATCACATTGAAATAGCCGATGATCGCCTGCACCAGCCGCCAGCTCGGGCGCCCGCGCTTGCCATGTTCGAGGGCGGAGAGATAGGCAGGTGTGACATGGAGCGCCGCCGCCATTTCCTTCAGTGTCAGGCCGCGCGCCGCGCGCAACTCCCTGAGCTTCTGTCCGAAGGGTGTCATCTCTTTTTTCTCAGCCAGACATAAAAGGCCCCACCGCCCCCATGTTTGGGATGTGCAGGCTGGAAGCCCGAGGCGTGAAGACGGAATGCTTCCTCATTCAGCCAGCGCGGCACGGCACCGCGCAGCACGCCCTGCCGCTCGGGCACTTCGTAAAAGGAGACGCCGTGCAGCGTATGGCGCGCATAAGGCGATGCGCCCTTGCCGGTGATGATGAGCACGCAGCGCAGCCCGCGCGAGCGCGAGCGGACGAGGAAATCAAGCAGCACCGTATAGGCACGCTCCTGACTGTGGC
>NZ_JBATWS010000359.1:0-15484 GCF_049672805.1 Parvibaculum sp. | reverse complement strand
TGCCGTCATAGCGCAGATGCAGAAGCGGCGTGGTGATGATGTCGCCTTTCACCACACCCTGCGCGGTGAGTTCCTTTTCGGTTTCCCGCTGCAACATTGTCATGGCATCGCTCAGTTCAGCGAGCAGTGCCTGGTCAAAGCGCTTGATGAAGGCGCGCACACGCGAGGTGGTAATGCGCGCGAGGCCGATGCCATAGGCAGAGAGCAGGCCGGAGAAGGGGTGGATATGAACCTTCTTCATGCCGAGCGCATCGGCTACCAGACAGGCATGTTGCCCGCCCGCGCCGCCAAAACAGGAAAGCGTGTAGGCGGTGACATTATGGCCGCGCTCGATCGAGATTTTCTTGATCGCATTCGCCATGTTTTCAATGGCGACGCGAAGAAAGCCTTCGGCCACTTCCTCGGCTGTGCGCCCGTCTCCGATCTCGTTTGCGAGTTCGACAAACCGGGCACGCACTGTATCGGCATCAAGCGGTTCATTCTGTCCGGGGCCGAAGACGTGCGGGAAAAGGTCGGGCTGCAATTTGCCGAGCATCACATTGGCATCGGTCACGGCAAGCGGCCCGCCCCGGCGATAGGAAGCGGGGCCGGGATCGGCACCGGCTGAATCGGGGCCGACCTGAAAGCGCCCGTCTTCATAATGCAGCACCGAGCCGCCACCCGCCGCAACGGTGTGAATGCGCATCATGGGAACGCGCATCCGCACGCCTGCGACGGCGGTTTCGAAGCTGCGTTCATACTCGCCATCGAAATGTGACACGTCGGTCGAGGTGCCGCCCATATCGAAGCCGATGACGCGGTCGAAACCGGCTTCTGCGGCTGTCATCGCCGCGCCTACCACGCCGCCCGCAGGGCCGGAGAGGATTGCGTCCTTCCCCTGAAAGAGCTGTGCATCGGTGAGGCCGCCGGAAGACTGCATGAAGAAGAGGCGGGTGGAGGCATCGCCCGCGCCGATGGCATCTGCGACGCGGTTCACATAGCGCCGCAGCAGGGGGGAGAGATAGGCATCCACCACCGTGGTGTCGCCGCGCGAGACGAATTTCACGAGCGGGCTGACTTCATGGCTCACCGATATCTGGGTGAAGCCGATCTGCCTTGCGGCTTCTGCCGCCTGCTTTTCATGCGCCGGGTAGCGATAGCCATGCATGAAGCAAATGGCGACGGAGCGGATACCATCCTGATAGGCGGATTGAAGCGCGTTGCGCAGTTCTTCTGCATCAAGAGGGGACAGCACCTCGCCTTCCGCCGTCACGCGCTCGCCCATCTCCGCCACGCGCTCATAAAGCTGGTCGGGCTTTTCGATCTTCAGGCGGAAGAGATGGGGTCTTGCCTGATAGCCGATGGCAAGCGCATCGCGGAAGCCGCGCGTGGTGAGGAACAGCGTGCGATCGCCCTTGCGCTCAAGCAGCGCGTTGGTCGCAACCGTCGTGCCCATCTTGACCGAGCCGATGAGGCCCGCGGGCAGCGGCGCGCTGGCGGCAATGCCGAGCAGGTCGCGGATGCCCTGCAGCGCCGCGTCCTCATATTGCTCGGGATTTTCCGAGAGGAGCTTGCGCGCATGGAGGCTGCCATCCGGCGCACGACCGATAATGTCCGTGAAGGTGCCGCCCCGGTCGATCCAGAAATCCCAGCGGCTGCCTTGTGTTGTCTGCTCATTCATGCGCGCAAACTGCCATAAGCCTCGGGGTCCGGGAAGCACGAGAGCGGCGAACCTCTTATTTCCGCAAGGTCATCTTGATATTTCGCAGGTGCGAAGCGAGGCAAATCAGCCTAAGCTTTGACAATGTCTATCTGGGGTAAAATCGCGGGCGCCGGCGTGGGACTTGCCGTCGGCGGGCCCTTGGGTGCGCTTCTGGGCGCGGTTGCTGGCCATGTGGTCATCGACCGGGCGCTACAGGACAGCGAGGTCGTGTTCACCATCGCCCTGATCGCGCTTTCCGCCAAGATGGCAAAGGCCGATGGCGAGGTCAGCCAGTCCGAAATCCGCGCCTTTGAGGAAGTCTTCCAGATCCCGCCCGGTGAGGCGCGTAATGTCGAGCGTGTTTACAAGGTCGCGCAGCAGGACGTGGCGGGCTTCGAGGCCTATGCGAAGCAGGTTGCACGCATCTATCAGAACAAGCCGGCCGTGCTTGAAGACGTGATCGACGCGCTCTTTCACATCGCCAAGGCCGATGGCCATGTGCATCCGCAGGAGCTGGACTATCTGCGCACCGTGGCGGACATTTTCGGCTTCTCGGAGATCGAGTTTGCCCGTATCCGCGCGAGTCATCTGGGGCAGGAAAAGGGCGACCCCTATCTCGTTCTCGGCATCACGCCTGATATTTCGGACGAGGATCTGAAAAAGGCCTATCGCCGTCTGGTGCGGGAAAACCATCCCGACACGCTGATTGCGCGTGGTGTGCCCGCAGAGCTTGTCACCATCGCCAATGAGAAGCTGGCAGCCATCAATGTGGCCTACGACCGGATTGCCAAGGCGCGGGGACTGTCGAGCTAGCGTTTTTTCTCATCATGGCTCTAGGCGCGCCCCGTCACCTGCGCTAACACGTGGCATCCATCAACATCCGGCGGCTTTTGATCCTTGCCGGGCTTCTGCGCGGTTTCGGGATGACCCCCCTCCATCTGGGCTTCATGGTCCTTATCAATCTGATCTGGGGCTTCGCGCTTATTGCGGCGAAGGTGTCTCTGGATCACTTTCCGCCGCTGCTCTTTGCGGCGTTGCGCTTCACATTGATCGTATTTGTCCTTTTCCCCTTCCTGAAAATACACAAGGGGCGGATGAAGGAGGTCATCATCATATCGCTCTGCGCGGGGCCGGTCGGGTTCGGCTTCTTCTTTCTTGGACTTGCGCTTTCAAACGCCTCTGTCGTGGCGGTGACGAGCCAGCTTGGCGTGCCCTTCGCTACCATCATGTCCATCGTCTTCCTGAAGGAAGAGGTTCACTGGCGGCGCTGGCTCGGTATTTCGCTCTCTTTCCTCGGGGTCATGGTCATCAGCTTCGACCCCAATGTCTTCACTTATATTGACGGGCTGCTTTTCGTGGTGGCGTCGGCGCTGGTCGGTTCGATCGGCACGATCTATCAACGACAGATCAAGAATGTCGGCGTGTTTGAGCTTCAGGCGTGGATCGCGCTTGCTGCGGCCCCGCTCATGCTGGGGGCGTCCTTCATCTTTGAGAGCGATATTGTGCACCTCATCAAGACGGCCAATCTGCTGGAATGGTCGGGCGTCTTTTATGTTGCCTTCGCTTCCAGCCTTGTCGGCCATGCGGGCATTTATTATCTGCTCCAGCGCTATGAGGTGACGCAGACCGCGCCCCTGACGCTGCTTTCGCCCGTTTTCACGGTGTTCTTCGCCGTTATGCTGCTTGGTGAAGTGCTCACGACGCGTATGATGATCGGCGCCGCCATTGCTCTTACGGGGGTTCTCATCGTGTCGCTCAGGCAGAAGCGGATCGTCGATACGGGGTTCTGATGTCACTCGCCATCGCCGAACGGCTATCGCCCAATTTCAATGAACGTCCTGACGGGCGGCGCCCCGACATTCTTCTGCTGCATTATACCGGCATGGAGAGTGCGGAGGCGGCTGCGGCACGGCTCTGCGATCCGGCGGCGAAAGTCTCCGCGCATTATCTCGTGGAAGAGAACGGGCAGATCACCCGTCTTGTGCCGGAGCATCTGCGGGCCTGGCATGCGGGTGTCGGCCATTGGGCCGGGGAGAGCGACATCAATGGCTGCTCCATCGGCATCGAGATCGTGAATGGCGGGCATGATTTTGGCTGCCCGCCTTATCCCGAAGCACAGATGCGGGCAGTGGAGGCGCTGTGCCGGGACATTCTCTCGCGCCATCCGATCCCGCCGCGCCGGGTGCTGGGTCATTCCGATATTGCGCCCGCGCGGAAGTCCGATCCCGGCGAGTGGTTCGACTGGGCGCGGCTTGCGCGGGCGGGTGTCGGGCTTTGGGTTCAGCCGGAGCCGTTCATCGAAGGGCATGTCCTTCAGCATGGCGACAGGGGCGATATGGTTGCCGAGCTGCAGTTCATGCTGGGGGATTACGGCTATGGCATCGAGGTGCTGGGTCGCTTTGATGATGCGACCAGGGCGGTGGTGACGGCTTTCCAGCGTCACTTCCGGCCCGAGAGGGTGGACGGCGTGGCGGATATTTCTACCGTCACCACGCTTCGCCGCCTTCTCGATACCGCGAAAGCTGTCGCCTAGGGGATCAGCGTCACGCGCCCGAAAGCCTTGCGGCTCTCGATATATTCATGGGCGGCTGCCGCATCCTTGAGCGGGAAGGACTTGTCGAGCACGACCTTCAACTCGCCCTTCGCTATGTCCTCGATCATTTTTGCGATGTTGTTGTAAACGCGGTCTGTGAAGATTTCCGCGCCGAGGAACACGCCGGTGAGCGACTGGTTGCCTGCTCGCATAGTGGACGTGTCGAGGCGAACCTCCTCGCGCCCGGCATCACCAACGGTCGAGACGCGGCCGCGATAAGCAAGCGAGAGGATCGACTTCTGCAATGTCGAGCCGCCGACCGGATCAACAATGACATCGGCGCCGCGGTTATCCGTGAGGCGCTTCACTTCCGCGACCAGATCCTGCGAGCGGTAGTTGATGCCGTGATCCATGCCATAGGCGCGGAGCCGCTCGAGTTTCTCGTCACTCGATGCCGTGGCGATGACGGTTGCGCCCGCGCGCTTGGCGAGTTGGATTGAGGCAAGGCCGACAGCACCTGCGCCTGCCTGCACGAGAACGGTTTCACCCGCCTTGAGGCGGCCGAACTCGAAAAGGCAGTCATGGGCCGTGCCGAAGGGGACGGGGATTGCAGCTGCCGTCTTGATATCCATGCCATCCGGCACCGGCCATGCGGTGCGGGCGAAAACGGCGCGCTGTTCGGCATGGGAGCCGCTGAAGTTTACCGTGGTCACGCGCTGGCCGGGTTTCAGCGTGGTGACTTTTGATCCGACCTCGATGATCGTGCCTGCCGCCTGATAGCCGACAATATGGGGGATGCTGGTGAGTTCGCCCCGGGCGCGGTTCAGCGTGTCACCGCCTTCAATGGATACGGCTTCGACCTGGATGACGATGCCCTCATCGGGGCAGACCGGATCGGCGACATCCTCATATCTGAAAACGCCTGGTGGCCCGTTCTCGTAATAGACAGCAGCTTTCATCTTTTCCTCCCTCTGTGTGATTTGCAGTATCGCCTATGTCGTGGCTGCGGGGATAAAGTGCAAGCATCTTGACGCAGCGGGGCTTTGGCCTCATGTCGAAGGGGTCAGATGGCCGGATGGCCGCTGCTCGGGTTTCGGCCCGGGTGGAGGAAAGTCCGGGCTCCACGGAAACACGGTGCCGGATAACGTCCGGCGGAGGCGACTCCAGGGAAAGTGCCACAGAAAGCAAACCGCCGGGCCTGCGGGCCCGGTAAGGGTGAAAGGGTGCGGTAAGAGCGCACCGCGCGGCCGGTAACGGGCGCGGCAGGGCAAACCCCACCGGGAGCAAAACCGAATAGGGGCGGCATCTCAGGCTTTGGCCTGAACACCCGTTTCCGGGTCGCCGCCCGGGTTGGTTGCTAGAGGCGTCCGGTAACGGGCGTCCCAGATGAATGGTCATCGCCCGCAAGGGTACAGAACCCGGCTTACAGGCCATCTGACATTTTCCTGCATCACAGCTGAAACAGGGCCGGATGGAATTCCGTGCCGTGCTGGCACGCTATTACCTCATGTATTCGATATGTTCTCATTACGTTCTATTCAATATTGACAATTTTAACGACCTGTTAATCCTGCGGAACATGCCTCAAAGCCGCAGAAATACTAGGCTTTCCCGTTGACGCCCATATGGTCCCATGATATCCCATGTTATCCCGTATAAGGCCATGCTGCCCCTAGTGGTGCCAGCCGGTCCTGCGGTGAGAGGGCCCTTTCGGCAGGGTGGGTCCGTAACAGGGAGCAGGTCGGACGATGGAGTCGTTCCGGGGGCGTTTCACGAACAAGATCGACGCGAAGGGACGTGTGTCCGTTCCGGCGAAGTTTCGTGCCGTCACCATGGCTCAGGGTCTGAATGGTGTGATCTGCTTTCCGCCGCTCAATCCCGGTGCCTTCATTGAAGGCTGCGGCCCTGCCTTTTCCGACATTGTCGATCAGATGCTCGACCGGCTTGATCCGTTCTCCCCGGAGCGCCAGTCCCTTGCTGCCGTGCTGATCGGCGAAAGCGCGGAACTCACCTTTGATGCAGACGGCCGCGTGATCCTGCCGGAAACGCTGCGCAATCTTGCGGGCATCAAGGATGAAGCCACTTTCGTGGGCATGGGCCAGCGCTTCCAGATCTGGGAGCCGAAGGCCTATGAGGAATATTACGCGAAGGCTCTGGAAGAGGCGCAGAAGCATCGCGAACTGCTCCGCGCGCCCGGCGCTGTTACTCCCGGTGCATCAGGCTCCGGCATGGGGGGCGCACGATGAGCAAAACCGGTCAGGGCAACGTTCCTCATGTTCCGGTGATGCTGGCCGATGTTCTTGACGTGCTTAAACCTCGTGATGGCGGCATCTATGTGGACGGTACGTTCGGTGCGGGTGGCTATACACGCGCGATCCTCGGCGCGGCGGACTGCGCCGTGCTCGCCATTGATCGCGACCCGAGCGCCATCCTGCGGGGGCGGGCGCTTGAATCTGAATTTGCAGGCCGGCTGACGCTGGTCGAAGGATGCTTCGGCGACATGGAGCGTCTGGTGCGTGCGCTTGGCCATGAAGCGGTCGATGGTGTCGTGCTCGATATCGGCGTTTCCTCCATGCAAATTGACGAGGCGGAGCGGGGCTTTTCCTTTCAGAAGGACGGGCCGCTTGATATGCGCATGGGCGGCGAGGGGCCGAGTGCGGCTGATGTCGTCAATCAATATGAAGAGAGTGAGCTTGCGCGGATCATAGCCGTCTATGGTGAGGAGAAGCGCGCCCGCGCCGTTGCCCGCGCCATTGTGAAGGCGCGCGAGGAAGCGGAGTTTCGCCGCACGCTCGAACTGGCAGAGCTTCTGGAGCGTGTGATCGGGCGCAGGCCGCAGGACAAGATTCATCCGGCGACGCGCACCTTTCAGGCGCTGCGCATCTTTGTGAATGACGAGCTTGGCGAACTCGCGCGCGGCCTTTCGGGTGCCGAGGCGCTGCTTCGTGAGGGCGGGCGGCTTGCTGTCGTCACCTTCCATTCGCTTGAAGACCGGATCGTGAAGCGCTTTCTGACGGAGCGCACGGGACGGGGCGGGCGGCCAAACCGCTACATGCCTGCGGTTGAGGACGAAGCGACGAGCTTTGAGGAAATCGCGCGCAAGGCGCGCAAGGCGGCGGATGAAGAAGTCGAGCTTAATGCGCGGGCGCGTTCGGCAAAGCTCCGTGCCGCCATTCGCACCGGCGCACCGGCGAAGCCACTTGATCTGCAGGCGCTCGGTCTGCGCGCTGTTCCTTCCATCTGGGGAGGGGCTGCATGATCCGCTTCATCAATTTCCTTCTCGTTTCAGCGGTGATCGCACTTTCGGTCGGTCTTTACGACATCAAGTATCGTGCGGAAGGCGCGGTGCGCCTTGAGCGCCAGCTTGAACAGCGCATTGCCAATGAGCAGGAAGCGATCCGCGTGCTGCGTGCGGAATGGAGCTATCTGAACCAGCCCGAAAGGCTGCAACAGCTTGCCGAACGCTATACCGCGCTGCGCCCGCTGACGGCTGGCCAGATCGGAACCTTCGAAGAAGTGCCGATGCCGCATATGGCGGACGACTTCTATGTGCCGTCTGGACGCCAGCCGCTTGGTGGCTATGCGGGCGGCATGGTGCCGGGCAGGACAGGGAGCACGATCCAATGATTGGGCGCAGCAACAACAGCGCCCAGGGGCGCTACTTTCCGCCGGGCTATGATGCCATCTCGCGCACACGCGCGCGGCGTACAGAAGGCGGGCGCACGCCTTCGCAGCGGCGCATCTTTCTGTCGCTTGCGATATTCGCGGCCTGCTTCACGCTGGTGGGTGCGCGGCTTGTCGGCCTTGCCATCATGGGTGATGACGGAGCGCGGCAGGGTTCCGTTGCAAGCCTCACAACGCAGATCAACCGGCCTGACATTGTGGATCGCAATGGCGAGGTGATGGCGACGGATATTGTCACGGCCTCTCTTTTTGCGGATGCGCGTTATGTGATCGACCCGGAAGAGACGGCACGGCAGCTTGTCAGCGTTCTGCCCGATCTTGATGAGGCAGAAGTGGCGCGGAAGCTTGCTACCGGAAGCGCCTTTGTCTGGCTGAAGCGTGATCTCACGCCGCGCCAGCAATATGCGGTGCACTATCTCGGGCTTCCCGGTCTCGATTTCCGCAAGGAGCAGAAGCGCGTCTATCCGAACGGCAAGATCGCGTCGAATGTGCTCGGCATGGTCGATATCGACAATCGCGGACTTGCGGGCATGGAGCTTTACATGGACCGCGCACTCAGCCGCAAGGATGACGCAGGGCGGCCCAAATTCGACCGCAATAACACGACAATGCTCTCCATCGATTTGCATGTGGAGCATGCGCTGCGCGACGAACTCGAAAAGGCGATGGCCGAGTTCAGCGCGCTGGCAGCAGTGGGCGTGATTATGGATGTGCATACGGGTGAAGTCGTGGCGATGACATCGCTGCCTGATTTCGACCCGAATGACCCGATGGCGTCGCCGGAGGAATCCCGTTTCAACCGGGCGACGCTCGGCGTGTATGAGATGGGTTCGGTTTTCAAGGCGGTGACGCTTGCGGCGGCGCTTGACAGCGGGCGCGTCAATATCAACGGCAAGTTTGATGCGACGCAGCCGATCAAATTTGCCCGCTTCACGATCCGCGACTATCGCGGCAAGAACCGTTGGCTGTCTGTGCCGGAAGTTTTTGTCTATTCGTCGAATATCGGCACGGCGAAGATCGCGCTGCAGCTCGGCACCGAGGACTACAAGGGTTATCTCGCGCGCTTCGGCCTGCTTTCCCGCCCGGATATTGAGCTGCCGGAAGCAGGCTCGCCCATCGTGCCGCGTCCCTGGGGTGAACTTTCGACCATCACCACGTCCTTCGGTCACGGCATTGCGGTGACGCCGCTTCAGGTGGTGAGCGCGATTTCCACCGTGGTAAATGGCGGTTTCAAGGTCAAGCCGACTTTCCTGCGGCAGAATGATGTGCGGCTTGGCGAGCGCGTGATCTCGGCAGAGACGAGCATGGCGATGCGGGGGCTTCTGCGCATGGTGGTTGCAGAAGGCACGGGCCGCAGCGCAGACGTTCCGGGCTATCCGGTGATGGGAAAGACCGGCACAGCAGAAAAAGCCGTCAATGGCGGCTATGCGCGCAATCGACTCATCACATCCTTCATCAGCGCCTTCCCGGCGAATGATCCGCGCTACGCGATGCTCGTGATGTTTGATGAACCGAAGCCGACAAAGAACACCTATGGCTATGCAACGGCGGGCTGGAACGCAGCGCCCGTGACATCGCGCGTGGTGGCGCGTGTGGCGCCGCTGCTTGGCCTTCGGCCGGCGACGCAGCCGCAGGACAACGACATGCTGCGCGAAGCGAAGCTCGTTTCGTTTGAGGCGAGTGGACAGTGAAGAGCCGCCCCGCGACACAAAGCGGAGGCGATGAGAGAAAATGTTGGGCGAGATGCAACTGGCGGCGCTGATTGGGACCGATTCCCTGCCGCTCCCGGATATGGGAGCGACGGAGATACTCGGCCTGACGGCGGACAGCCGTGCGGTGAAGCCCGGTTATCTTTTTGCGGCGCTTCCCGGCACGAAGCTCGATGGCACGGCCTTCATCGCGCAGGCAATCGAGCAGGGTGCGGCGGCGCTGCTTGTGCCGCAGGGCGCGACAGTCGAGGCGCGTGTGCCTGTGATTTCCGATCGCAACCCCCGCCGCAGGCTTGCGCTTATGGCCGCGCGTTTCTTTGGGGCGCAGCCCGCGACGATTGCGGCGGTGACGGGCACCAATGGCAAGACATCGGTTGCAACCTTCACGCAACAGCTCTGGACGATGCTGGGTGAGGAAGCGGCAAGCCTTGGCACGCTGGGCGTGTCGAGCGCGAAGGGTGAACGCCCGCTCGGCTTCACCACGCCGGATCCCGTTTCGTTGCAGGCTGAGCTTGCCGTGCTTGCGGGTGAAGGGGTGACGCATCTTGCGATGGAAGCCTCAAGCCATGGGCTTGCGCAATACCGGCTTGATGGTGTGAAGCTGTGCGCGGCGGGTTTCACCAATATCACCCGCGACCACATGGATTATCATACGAGCTTTGAAGACTATCTCTATGCGAAGCTTCGTCTGTTCGGCGAGGTGATGGGGCCGGGTGGCATCGCCGTCATCAATGCTGACAGTCCGCAATATGCCGAGTTTGAAGCGGTCTCCTGGGCAAGGGGTCACCGGGTCATCTCGGTCGGGCACAACGGACGGGATATCCGCATCGTTGCCGCCCGGCCAGATGCACGCGGGCAGACGCTCGAACTCTCTTATGAAGACACTTCATATAATGTGAAGCTGCCGCTGGTGGGCGAGTTTCAGGCGTCAAACGCGCTTGTCGCGGCGGGTCTTGTGATCGGCTGCGGGGCCGAAGCCGCGAAAGTCTTTGCAGCGCTTGAACGTCTCACAGGCGCGAGGGGGCGGATGGAAGTTGCGGTGCATCTTCCTTCCGGCGCGTCCGTCTATATCGATTATGCGCATACGCCCGATGCTCTTGAGAATGTGCTGGAAGCCATGCGTCCGCATACGAAAGGCAGGCTTGCGGTCGTGTTTGGTTGCGGCGGTGACCGCGATCCCGGCAAGCGGGTGCTGATGGGCGAAGTGGCGGCGCGTCTTGCTGACCAGGTCTATGTGACGGACGACAATCCGCGCAGCGAAAATCCGGCGCTGATCCGCGCAGCAATTCTGAAGGGGTGCCCCGGCGCGCGAGAGATTGCAGATCGCGCGGAAGCGATCGAGGCTGCGATGCAGGCGCTTGGCGCGGGCGACGTGCTTGTCGTTGCAGGCAAAGGACATGAGACCGGCCAGATCATCGGCAGCGAGACGATCCCTTTCTCCGACCATGAAGCGGTGCGCGCGGCTGCATCGAAGATGGGAGGTGCTGCATGACGCGCCCTCTCTGGACAAGTGATGAAGTGATCGCGGCGACGGGCGGCAAGGCCGAAGGCGGCAACTGGACGGCAAGTGGCGTGTCGATTGACAGCCGGACGCTCGAGCCGGGCGACCTCTTTGTCGCCATTACGGGCGAAAACACCGATGGCCATGCCTATGTGGAAGGCGCGCTCAAGAAGGGCGCTGCCGCGGCCATTGTCTCGCAGCCGAATGATGCCATGCGGGCGGCCGGGCCGCTTGTGGTGGTGGAAGACACGCTCACCGCGCTTGAGGCGCTTGGCCGTGCGGCACGCTCGCGCGCGCCGGCGAAGGTTGTGGCCGTCACGGGTAGCGTGGGCAAGACCGGCACAAAGGAAGCACTCCGTCTCATCCTTTCCGAGCAGGGCGCGACCCATGCGTCGGCTGCTTCCTACAATAATATGTGGGGTGTGCCACTTTCGCTCGCGCGTATGCCGGCGGACACGCATTTCGGCATTTTCGAAGTCGGGATGAACCATCCGGGCGAGATCACGCCGCTTTCCCGGCTTGTCGAACCTTTCGCTGCCCTCATCACGACGGTGGAAGCCGTGCATATGGCTTTCTTCGACAGTGTCGAACAGATTGCCGATGCCAAGGGCGAAATCTTCGACGGCTTGCAGAAGGGCGGTGTCGCCATTCTCAACCGCGACAATCCGCATTTCGACCGGCTGCGCGCCAAGGCAGAAGCAAGTGGCGCGGGGAAGATCATTTCCTTTGGCGAGCATGAAGAATCTGATGCGCGGCTCGACAAGGTGGCGCTCAAGGAAGATTGCTCCTGCGTCTCGGCCACGATCTGCGGCCAGCCCGTGACCTACAAGCTCTCGGTGCCAGGTCGCCATATCGTGATGAACTCTCTGGCAATGCTTGCCGTGGTCCATGCGCTTGAGGCGGATCTCGCTCTTGCCGCGCTTGCCATGGCAAATCTCAAGGCGCCGAAGGGACGGGGCGAAAGGCATCGCGTGGAGACGCCGCTGGGTGCCTTCACCGTGATTGACGAAAGCTACAACGCCAATCCCGCTTCGATGGCGGCAGCGCTTGCTGCTCTCGGTCAGGCGAAACCCACAGGGCGCGGACGTCGCATCGCCGTTATCGGCGACATGCTGGAACTTGGCGAGGACTCGATTGCGATGCATCGCGGCCTTGCGGCACCGATCAAGGCGTCGGGAACGGACCTCGTCTTTGCCTGCGGGCCGCATATGCGTGAGTTGTTCAAGGCGCTGCCGGCCGCGCGACAAGGCGCCTATGCAGAAACATCGGCAGAACTGGGTGATTTGCTGCGCGAAGCGGTAGAGCCGGGCGATGTGGTCATGGTGAAGGGCTCTCTCGGATCGCGTATGGGGCCGCTTGTCGAGATGCTTCTGGGGCTTGGCGACGACGAAGGTGAAAGCATCCGGCGCAACAGGGGGGAAAACTGATGCTTTACGACTGGCTCGGAGGCATGGCAGGCGACATTCCGGCGCTGAATGTCTTTCGCTACATCACATTTCGCACAGGCGGCGCGACGGTAACTGCGCTTCTCATCAGCTTTCTTTTCGGGCCGCGCCTTATCGCGCTGCTCAAGGCAAAGCAGCGACGCGGCCAGCCCATTCGTGAAGACGGGCCGCAGACGCATGTGATCCAGAAGCAGGGCACGCCCACCATGGGCGGCTTCCTCATTCTGGTGGGGCTTGTGCCTTCCGTCCTGCTTTGGGCGGACCTCAAAAATCCTTATGTCTGGATCGTTCTTTTCGTGACGCTCGGTTTCGGCGCGGTGGGCTTTGCGGATGACTATCTCAAGGTTTCAAAGATTTCGCCGAAAGGTGTGCCGGGCCGCGTAAAGCTCTTTTTCGAGTTCATCATCGCGCTTGTCGCCATGTGGGCGCTGGTGCTGGTGGCGAGCGAACCGTTGCAGACAGCGCTCACCGTACCTTTCTTCAAGACGTTGCTGATCGAGCTTGGCGGCTTTTTCTTCCTGTTCGGCGCGCTGGTGATTGTCGGTTCGTCCAACGCGGTCAATCTCACGGATGGTCTCGACGGGCTTGCCATTGTGCCGGTGATGATCGCGGCGGCCTCGCTTGGGCTCATCGTCTATCTCGTCGGCAACGCGGTCTTTGCGGATTATCTCCAGATTCACTTCGTGCCCGGCACGGGTGAGCTTGCCGTCTTCTGCGGCGCGCTGATTGGCGCCGGGCTTGGCTTCCTCTGGTACAACGCGCCGCCTGCCATGGTGTTCATGGGCGACACGGGCTCGCTCGCTCTCGGCGGTGCGCTGGGCGCGATTGCCGTTGCTGCAAAGCATGAGCTGGTGCTTGCCATCATTGGCGGGCTTTTCGTGCTCGAAGCCGTGTCGGTCATCGTGCAGGTCGCTTCCTTCAAGCTCACCGGCAAGCGCGTCTTCCGCATGGCGCCGCTTCACCATCATTTCGAACAGAAGGGCTGGGCGGAACCGACCGTCGTTGTGCGCTTCTGGATCATCTCGGTCGTGCTCGCCATGGCGGGTCTTGCAACCCTGAAGCTGAGGTAATCATTCATGATCGCCGCGACCGGCTTTGAGAGAAAGAATGTAGCGGTGCTCGGGCTCGGCAAGTCCGGGCTTGCGACTGCGCGTTCTCTTGAAGCTGGTGGTGCAAAGGTCTTCGCGTGGGACGATGCGGCGGAGAAGCGTGAGGAAGCCGCGAAGGAAGGTTTCACTTTGGCGGATTCACGAGGTTGGGTCTGGGAGCATCTCTCTGCGCTGATCCTCAGTCCCGGTATCCCGCTGACGCATCCGAAGCCTCATGAGGCGGTGCTGAAGGCGCAGGCGGCGGGTGTCGAAGTGATCGGCGATATCGAGCTTTTCCAGCGTGCGCTGAGGGCATCGGGCAAGAAGGCGCGGCTCGTCGCCATTACCGGCACGAATGGCAAGTCCACGACGACAGCGCTTGTCGGCCATATGGTGCGGCGCTGCGGCGACAATGCGCAGGTGGGCGGCAATATTGGCAAGCCCGTTCTGGAGCTTGAGGCACCGGAAGCAGCGACAGTTTATGTGGTGGAAGTCTCCTCCTATCAGATTGATCTCGCGCCCTCGCTTGCGCCGAATGTGGCAGTGCTTCTCAACATCACGCCCGACCATATCGACCGGCATGGTACGGTGGAGCATTACGCCGCGGTGAAGGCACGCCTCTTTGCTCTGCAAGGCGAAACGGACACAGCAGTCATCGGCATTGATGACATGCGCACCAGCAGCATCTGCACGGATGTGACTGCCCGCCGCATTGCGCAGGTGATTCCGATTTCTGTCGGCAAGGCCTTGTCGCGCGGTGTCTATGCGCTGAACGGTGTTCTCTATGAGAATCTCGCCGCGCAGGGCGTGAAAGCGGGCGATCTTGCCGGGATCAAGACGCTGGCGGGTGCGCATAACTGGCAGAATGCTGCGGCGGCCTATGCCGTGGGGCGCGCGCTCGGCTATCACCGCGAACGTATCCTCGCCGCGTTTGAAAGTTTCCCCGGCCTTGCGCATCGCATGGAAATTGTCGGTGAGGCGGATGGCGTTCGCTTCGTGAATGACAGCAAGGCAACGAATGCCGATGCGGCGTCAAAGGCGCTTGCGACCTATGACAACATCTACTGGATCATTGGCGGCAAGGCGAAGGAGGGGGGTATCACCTCGCTCGAAGAGTGGTTCCCGCGCATTCGCCGCGCCTATCTGATCGGGGATGCGGCGTCCGAATTTGCCGAGACGCTGAAGGGCAAGGTGGAGGCCATTCATTGCGGCACGCTCGACCGTGCTGTCGAAGCAGCGTCGCGCGATGCGCTGGCTGATCTGGCAGAGTTCAAGGTCGTGCTTCTCTCACCTGCCTGTGCCTCCTTCGACCAGTTTAAAAGCTTCGAGGAGCGCGGCGATGTTTTTCGCGCGGCCGTGCAGGAACGTCTTGGTGCAAAGGGGGGCGTGGCATGATCCGGCTCGCCCGTACAAATCGCAGCGCAATCGCCGAGTGGTGGTGGACCGTTGACAAGTGGACGCTGTTTGGCCTCTTCAGCCTGATGCTGTTGGGTGGCTTGCTGACGCTTGCGGCAAGCCCAGCCGTTGCCACGCGCATCAACCTGCCGCAGTTCCATTTCGTCTATCGACAGCTTGCTTTCGTATTGCCCGCTATCGGTATCATGATCGGCGTATCGCTGCTCAATCTGCGCATGGTGCGCCGTGTTGCGGCTATCGTGTTTTCGGTTTCCTTCGTGTTGATGGCATTGGCGGTTGTTATCGGGCCGGAGATCAACGGCGCGCATCGCTGGCTCTATATCGGTCCATTCAGCATCCAGCCTTCCGAATTCGTGAAGCCTTCCTTTGTCGTGCTTTCGGCGTGGTTCTTCGCGGAAGCGCAGCGCACGCCGGATGTGCCGGGGAC
>NZ_JBATWS010000358.1:0-6439 GCF_049672805.1 Parvibaculum sp. | reverse complement strand
GGCGAGGTGTAACCCGAGCCACATTTTAGCGCGATTCGCGTTATGGTGCGGAAAGGCCGCGCTGTGCTGTCACGGACGCAGCATTATCGCGGAGATCTGACGGCCATAGTCGATTTCGTTGCGATGGGTCGCGCGCCGATAGGAGAAGAAGCGCTTCTCATCCTGATAGGTGCAGTTGCCGAGCGTGATGACCGTGCCGATACCGCCTGCTTCAAGCCGGGCTGACACATAGCCCGGCAGGTTGAACATGAAGTAGTCCGGCTTTTCCGAGGGCTCGAACCATCGGCTGTTTCCTTCTTCTTCCTCGATGAAGCGGGTGCGGAACTCTGGCCCTACTTCATAGGCATCCTTCGAGATGCAGGGGCCGATGGCAGCGGCAATGTCGCCGCGCGTTGCGCCGAGACGGATCATCGCGTCAATGGTCGCTTCGAGAACGCCGCCTATCGCGCCTTTCCAGCCAGCATGGGCGGCACCGATCACGCGGGCCTTCGTGTCCACGAAAAGCACCGGCGCACAATCGGCGGTGAGGACGCCAAGCACGATGCCGGGTGTCGTCGTCACCATGCCGTCTGCCTGCGGGGCATCGCCCGGTGGCCATGGTTCCGTGACCTCGACCACCTCGGCACTGTGAATCTGGTAGAGCGTGACGAGCTTGTCGGCTTCGGCGCTCAGCTTTTGGGCAACACGGGCGCGATTTTCGGTGACGGCGTCGCGCCTGTCATTCGATCCGTGGCCACAGTTCAACGAGGCATAGATGCCCTTTGATACGCCGCCCTCGCGCGTGAAGAAGCCATGATGGATGTGGCCCAGAATCTGGAGGGGTTTTGCCGTCAGCATGTGATGATCCTTATGCGAAACCGGCGGGTATGCCCGCATCCGGCGGCGTGATCGCAAGCACCTTGAAAAGGCTGCCCATCTCCCGCGGATGGGTCAACCGCACAAGGGCGCTTTCTATATCGCGTTTCTGCCTCTCTGTTGCATCGCGCATCAGGCGCTCGGCGCGGGCGCCAATGCCGAGAACGTTGAGAAAAGCCCCTTGTTCCACGGGGCCGTGCGGTGTGGCACCGGCCGCGCGGGCGGCATGGGAAAGCGCTTCGAAATCGACATGGGTGGTGAGGTCCGCTTCGCCCGGCGTGTCGAAAGGATCGGCAAAGGCATGGCGGCGAAGCGCCTGCAGCGTGTCGCCCGGTGCGCTTTTCACATAGCCATAATCGATGATGAGGGCTGCGCCGCCTGTTGCCGCAATGCGGCTCGCAATCTCGCCTGTGATTGCTGTCGCAGGCAGGCAGATTTCCGCAATCGATCCGGGCGGTGCCCTATGAAGAGCAGGGGCGAGTATCAAATCATGGGCGACGGGAACGGGGGCGAGGACCGGGACGAACCGGCCTTCCTGATAGTCCACGCAACGCTCGCACCAGCCGCGTTCCGTGCGTTGATACTGAGTGACGGGTAGCGCGTCGAAAAACTCATTGGCAATGAGAAAGAGCGGGCCTTCGGGCAGTTCCCCGACAGCGGAATGCCACTGTGCTTGCTGCACGCGCTCGCGCTGTGCGGCGCGCAGCGCGGGGCTCGTCTCGACAAAGTGAATGGACGCGGCCTCCGTCATGCCCGGCACGGCGCGGAGCGCGCGCAGGGCGTCTGCCATGAGCGTCCCGCGCCCCGGCCCGAGTTCGGCCAGCACGAAAGGCTTTGGCGCGCCGGATGAGAGCCAGCAATCCGCCAGCCAAAGCCCGACCAGTTCACCAAACATCTGGCTCACTTCGGGAGCAGTCGTGAAGTCACCCTTCGCCCCCAGCGGGTCGCGCGTCATGTAATAGCCGTGCTCGCGATGGCCGAGGCAAAGCGCCATATAATGTGACAGGGGCAGCGGGCCGGTTTCGCGGATCAGGCGAATGAGATGGTCGCGAAGATTGTTGTCGGTCATTTCCGCGGTGCGGCTTTTGCGGGTGCTGCGGGCTGGCGCGCGAAGTGCCAGACAAGGCCAGCGCCGATGATGGCCATGGGGGCGGAGAGCACCATGCCCATGGTGAGCCAGTTGCCCGCGAGGTAGCCGATCTGTGCATCCGGTTCACGAAAGAACTCGACGAAAATGCGCGCGACACCATAGCCGCAGATAAAGGCACCGGTGATGACGCCGGGCTTTTTCAGTGCGGTGAAGCGATGGGTCAGTAGCCAGAGCAGAATGAAAAGCACGATGCCTTCAAGGAAGGCTTCATAAAGCTGGCTCGGATGGCGCGGCAGCGGGCCGCCATTGGGAAAGATCACGCCCCAGGGCATGTCGGTGACGCGGCCCCAAAGCTCGGAATTGATGAAATTGGCAATGCGCCCGAAGAAAAGGCCGATCGTAGCCGCCGCCGCCGTTACATCCATGAGCGAAGCGAAGGCGATGTTGCGTGTGCGTGAAAAGAGATAGGTGGCGACGAGCACACCTGCCGCGCCGCCGTGGAAACTCATCCCGCCTTGCCAGACATAGAAGATTTCAACGGGATGTGCGGCGTAGTGGCCGGGATTGTAGAACAGCACATAGCCAATGCGGCCGCCGAGAATGACGCCCAACGCCACCCAAAGCAGCATGTCATCAACGCCTGCCCTGTTGATGGGAGGCTTGTCCTGCCAGAGGCGCTCCGTGCTGACGAGATGGAGGACATAGCGCCAGCCGAGCACCAGCCCCGCAATATAAGCCAGCGCATACCAGCGAATGGCGAAAGGGCCGATCTCGATCAGAACAGGATCAATATCTGGAAAGGGCATCAGGCTCCAGCTCGCTTCGGCGCGTCTGCGCGGGAATTGGCGGCCAGTTTGGCCTCCCGGGGGCTCAAGTCAAGAAGCACTGCCGGGAGGCCAGCCTGTATCAGAGAGAAGCGTCAGTTTCGCTTCGGAATCACGACGTTCAGTGATTCATAGCCACGCACGAAGGTGGAGTAGGTCCGCTTCGGTTCGCCCGTGACGATGATTTCCGGGAAGCGCTTCAGAATTTCTTCCCAGATGATGGTGAGCTGGAGTTCGGCCAGACGGTTGCCGACGCAGCGATGGATGCCGAAGCCGAAGGAGATGTGCTGGCGGGGGCGTTCGCGGTCGATGATGTAGTCATTCGGGTTGGCGATGACTTCATCGTCGCGGTTGCCCGAGAGATACCACATGACGACCTTGTCGCCTTCGCGGATCTTCTTGCCCTGAAACTCGATATCCTGCGTCGCGGTGCGGCGCATATGGGCAAGCGGTGTCTGCCAGCGGATCGTTTCCGACACCATGGAGGGAATGAGGTCCGGGTTGGCGCGGAGCTTCGCATACTGGTCCGGGTGGCGGTTCAGCGCGAGGACCGAGCCGGAGATCGTGTTGCGGGTTGTGTCATTGCCGCCCACGGTGAGAAGGACGACATTGCCGAAATATTCGCGCGGCTCCATGTTCCGCGTTTCGGGGTGATGGGCGAGCATCGAGATCAGGTCGCCTGTCGGCTCCGCATTCACCTTCTCGTTCCAGAGGCCGGTGAAGAAAGCATTGTAGTCGTTGAAGATCTCAAGCTTCTCTTCAAGCGTTTCGACAAGGCCGCCCGGCATCGGAATGGCCGTCACGACGTCCGACCAGTAGGTGATTTTGCGGCGGTATTCCTGCGGCGCGCCGAAAAGCGTCGCCAGCGTCATCGCAGTCAGTTCCTTCGAGACGAGATCGACCCAGTCGAACTCCTCGCCGATCGGCAGACCATCGAGAATGCCGGCGGCACGTTCGCGAATTTGCGGCGCCATCTGGGCGAGGGCGGAAGGGGCGACAGCGGGGCTGACGGCCTTGCGCTGCACGTCATGGCGGGGCGGGTCCATCGCGATGAACATGGGCAGCGGCTCCATATTCTGCTGGCCGCCGCTGATGGTGATGCCGCCCTTCATGAAGTCGGACGAGAACACCTGGTGGTTCGTATCAACCGCCATGATGTCGTTGTATTTCGTGATCGACCAATAGGGGCCGTATTCGCTTTCCGGCGTGTAGTGGACGGGGTCTTCGCGGCGCAGGCGCTCGAAATAGGGGAGCACCGTATCGCTTTCGAAGAGGGCAGGCTGGGCCGGATCGAGCGTCTCAAGCGGGGCGGCATAGGCCGCGTCGCGGGCGATGCTCTCTTTGGACACTTGCTCGTTCATGGGCTCTCTCTCCTGAGGAATAGTTCTGGTTTTGCCCTGCATCAGAGGCATTCGAACGCTGTTCCGCAATCCTTCAAATTAACGTGATCGGGGTGCGGTGGTCCGTCACTCGGCTTCGGTGCGGTAGATGAGATAGGCACCGCCCGCCAGCATCTTTTCCACCAGTTCGGGCGGCGTTGTGCCAGCCGGGTAGGAGGAAATGGTGGCGGCTATCCCGCGCCCCATTGCCCATATGGCATGGGCCGCATTTTCCTGATGTTCGGGCGAAATGCGGTCATCTTCTGCCACCGCCTTGAGATAGGCGAGGAGTGTGAGGCGTTCCGCCTCACGCAAGGCTTCATGGCGGGCCATCAGCCGTTCATTGAACATAAGCGAAAAGAGCGCCTGCTTCTTCGTGACGAAGTTGAAGAAGGCAAGGGCACTTGCCCGCATGCGCGGCGCATGTTCGGGGAGCGACTGATAATGGGCGATGTCCTCGCGCAGTTCATGGAAGCCGGCGAGAGCGAGGTGAAGCAGCAGTTCTTCCTTGTTCGCGAAGTAGTGATAGATGGAGGCAAGGCCAATCCCCGCGCTGTCGGCAATGGCGCGCAGGCTCAATTCTTCCACGCCCTTTTCCGCTAGGATGCGCATGGCGGCTGTGAGCGTCTTTGCCCGTGTGCCCTCGATCTCGCGCGGTGACGGGAGAGAGGATGTGGTGGTTTCCCCCATCTCGGCTGCGGCATTGTCTTGCGCGGCTGCCTGAAGCGTCTCGCGGATGGTTTTCGGGCCGCCGGTCTTTTTCGGGCTTCGTGTCATGGTGTGCGAACTTTAGCATGGGCCGGGGCAAGACCAATGCCATGAAGAGGCTCGCGCGGGGTGCGGCAGATCGGCGGATTCGCTTTTCGTCGCCGAAGGATTATGTTCCACGGACAGACGCCATCCGGAGCAGCGCCCATGACCCAGACCCAGAACCGCATCTTCGACGAACTCGGTCGCCTTTTCACCAATGCCGCCGGGGCGGCGCAAGGGGTACGGCAGGAAGTCGAAACCGTGCTGAAGGCGCAGGCTGAACGCCTGCTCGCCGATATGGATCTCGTGACGCGCGAAGATTTCGAGGCGGTGCGCGCCATGGCCCAGCTTGCCCGTGAAGAGAATGAAGCGCTGAAAGCGCGGCTGGAGGCGCTGGAAGCAGAGCTTGCGAAGAAGGCTCCGACAGCGACGGAGTGATCGCGGACCTCACCGCCTTTTTCCTTTCGCCTGCTCTCATCCACAGATTCGCTGCGGATTTCCCCATCTATTCCATGCACCGGGCTTGCACCGACTCAACAGGTCGGGCACGGTTGTCTGGTATTCATGGGGCGGGTCGCCCACTAGATGTTGCGTCTGGCTGGGCATAATGCCGGGCGCTCCGGGGAACCCGAGCGGGGTAAGGAATGTCAGGTACTGTCGCCGAAGCGGAAGAATTCGACGGCAATCCCCTTGATCTTCTCGAACAGGTTGCGTCGATTCGTGACTGGTTTTTCGAGCGGAGCCACGAGGATGAACTGAATATCTGTGTTGCCGGGGAGTGGCGGGACTATCAGCTCTCGCTCAACTGGCGGAACGATATTTCGGGCCTTCACATTGCCTGCACGCTTGATCTCCGCGTGCCGCCGGAAAAGCGGCCCGTGGTGCGCCATCTCATCACCCTTATCAATGAGCAGCTCTGGTCGGGTCATTTCGATATCTGGTCGGATGAGGGAGCGGTGCTTTATCGCAACAGCCTGCTGCTTTGCGGTGGGGCAGCGGCGACACCCGAACAATGCGAAGCGCTGCTTCGGCTCGCGATTGAAGCCTGTGAGCGGTATTATCCGGCTCTGCAATTCGTGATGTGGGCGGGGAAATCGGCGGAAGATGCCATTGCCGCTGCCATGTTTGAAACGCAGGGCAACGCCTGAGCTGATGCGGCGCGTGCCGGTTTTCTGCTGAAGATGGTTCAGAAATGACATTCGAGATTGATGGCCCGCTGGTCCTTGTCGGGGCGGGAAAGATGGGCGGTGCATTGCTGTCGGGCTGGCTCGCCAAGGGGCTGACGCCTGATCAGGTGATCGTGCGCGAACCTTCCGCCTCGCCGGAGATTGCAGCACTTGTGGCAAAGGGCCTGTCGCTCAACGCGACTGTGGCCGAGATTGCGGCGCGCAAGCCTGCCCTTGTTCTCATTGCGGTGAAGCCGCAAGCCATGGCCGATGTGCTGCCTGAATGGAAGCTGCTGGTGCAGCCCGGCACGGTGTTCCTCTCCATCGCGGCGGGAACCGGACTCGCGCGGCTTGAGGAATTGCTCGGAGCGGATG
>NZ_JBATWS010000357.1:0-2087 GCF_049672805.1 Parvibaculum sp. | reverse complement strand
AACAGGGTCTGAGATCGCCTATTCGCGTTTCCTGTCGGATGTGGATTCCGGCAATGTGAGCGAAGTCGTCATACAGGGCGAGAAAGTGAGCGGCATCTACACGGATGGCCGCAGGTTCCAGACGATTGCGCCGCAAGACCCCTCGCTGGTCGATACGCTGAAGCGCAACAATGTGAGCATTGCCGCGAAGCCGGCGGATGACGGTTCGCCCTCACTCTTCGGGATTCTGATTTCCTGGTTCCCGATGCTGCTGCTGATCGCGGTGTGGATTTTCTTCATGCGCCAGATGCAGGGCGGCGGCGGCAAGGCAATGGGCTTTGGCAAGTCCAAGGCGAAGCTGCTGACCGAACGCCATGGCCGCGTGATGTTTGATGATGTCGCGGGCATTGATGAAGCGAAGGATGATCTCACCGAGATCGTGGACTTCCTGCGCGACCCGGCGAAGTTCCAGCGCCTTGGCGGCCGCATCCCGAAGGGCGTGCTGCTTGTCGGCCCGCCCGGCACCGGCAAGACGCTGCTTGCGCGCGCCATTGCGGGCGAGGCCAATGTGCCTTTCTTCACCATCTCCGGCTCGGACTTCGTTGAAATGTTTGTCGGTGTCGGCGCGAGCCGTGTGCGCGACATGTTCGAGCAGGCGAAGAAGAATGCGCCTTGCATCATCTTCATCGACGAAATCGACGCCGTGGGTCGGCATCGTGGTGCAGGCCTTGGTGGCGGCAATGATGAGCGCGAGCAGACGCTGAACCAGCTTCTCGTCGAGATGGACGGTTTCGAACCGAATGAGGGCATCATCCTCATCGCGGCGACGAACCGGCCGGACGTGCTTGATCCCGCGCTGCTGCGCCCGGGCCGTTTCGACCGTCAGGTCGTGGTGCCGAACCCGGATGTGGTTGGCCGCGAGAAGATCCTGAAAGTCCATATGAAGAAGGTGCCGCTGTCACCTGACGTTGATGCGCGCACCATCGCGCGCGGCACGCCGGGTTTCTCGGGCGCCGATCTTGCGAACCTCGTCAATGAGGCGGCTCTCATGGCGGCGCGTCGTGGCAAACGCCTCGTCACCATGGCCGAGTTCGAGGATGCCAAGGACAAGGTGATGATGGGTGCGGAACGCCGCTCCATGGTCATGACAGAAGAGGAAAAGAAGCTCACGGCCTATCACGAAGGTGGCCATGCGCTGGTGGCGCTGCATATGCCGGCTTCTGATCCGATCCACAAGGCGACGATCATTCCGCGTGGCCGCGCGCTTGGTATGGTGATGCGTCTGCCGGAACGAGACCAGGTGTCGGTGACGCGTGCGAAGCTTCAGGCCGACCTTGCGGTTGCGATGGGTGGTCGTCTCGCCGAAGAAATCATCTTCGGCCATGACAAGGTGACCTCCGGTGCCTCGTCCGATATTGCGATGGCGACCAAGATGGCGAAGGCTATGGTCACGCGCTGGGGCATGAGTGACAAGCTTGGCCCGCTCGCCTATTCGGAGAATGAGGAAGAAGTGTTCCTCGGCCACTCCGTTGCGCGCCAGCAGAACATGTCGGAAGAGACGCAGCGCCTGATCGATGCGGAAGTGCGCCGCATCGTCGAGGAAGGCTATGAGACGGCGAAGAAGATCCTCACGGAGAATATCGACCAGTTGCACACCATCGCGAATGGTCTGCTCGAATATGAAACGCTGTCGGGTGAGGAAATTCAGAACCTGCTGAAGGGCGAGCCGCCCGTGCGTGACCGTGGTGAGACGGTGCAGCCTGTTGATGGTCCGATTTCCTCGGTGCCTGTTACGGGCAAGCCGAGCGGTGATGGACCGATGGGGGTGCCACCCGCCCCGCAGGGAACGTAAAACCCCGCAGACATGAATCTGAAAGGGAGGCTTCGGCCTCCCTTTTCTGTTGCGCGCCTTGATTGTGCCGCTGTTACGTCGTGAAATCCGGGAAGCGGTGAAACAGAGGAGGTCGGGTGATGAAGGTTGGGCGGACATTGCTCGCGGCAGGCGCACTTTTGATGCTTGCTGCCTGTGGCGATGATGCGACGGATGAAACAGGTGTGGCGGGTGAGCCCTCACGCTATGACGCGCTCACCATTACCTATGCCTGCAA
>NZ_JBATWS010000356.1:0-2367 GCF_049672805.1 Parvibaculum sp. | reverse complement strand
CTCTCCCACCGCGAAATATTCGTCACCAGGGCTGCCCGTGCCGATCTGGAAGAAGGTGACGGCTTCGGGCGGCTCCTCAAGGCTCACGGGCGGGCGCAGATAGATGAAGAGAGCGAGCGCAAAGGCCGCCAGAACGCCAAGCCCCGCCAACACCATATTGGCGCTGAGACGCGAGGCCGCCTCCCGCACCGCGAGGGCTGCCTTCCGGGCCTGACCGATCAGCCTGTCCAACTCCATATGCCTTCCGGCCTCCTCGAGAATCTGCGGTTTCCCACCACTCTTATAATTAATCTTTTCTTGACGGCTCTCCCGCAAGATCAGCCATCGAGAAAGGTCCGCCTGCCCACGGGCCTATCCCGTTTCACGAACCGGGACCAAGATCATGAGCCTTTTCATTCGCAAAAGCGCGCCTTCTTCGCCTCACAAGAGCAAGACAGCCTGGCTCGCCGCCACGAGCCTCTGCTCGATCCTCGCCCTTTCGGGTTGCGCCTCGACGGATACCGGCAGCGCCCAGCATGACACAAAGAGTGCCGCAGAAGCACAGGTGAGCGAGCCTGCGCTGCGCGAAGCGGCAATTGAAAGCACCAAGACACAGGATTATGTGGCCGCTGCCGCCTATTGGGGTGCGCTTTACGAGCGCAACGGCAATGACCCGGAAATTGCAGTCAGCTATTCACGCGCGCTGCGCCAGATCGGTTCCATCCAGCAGGCGCTCAATGTGATGCAGCGCAGCCAGGTACTCCATCCGGACCATGCGGATGTAATGGCCGAATATGGCAAGGCGCTGACGGCAAGCGGCAGGCCCGATCAGGCAAGCGCCATGCTCACCGCTGCGGCTCAAAAGATGCCGCGTGACTGGACGATCCTTTCCGCCCTTGGCGTGGCGCTCGACCAGATGGGCCGCTATGACGAGGCCAAGGTGCAATATGACCGCGCGCTTGAGCTTTCGCCGGATAACCCCTCCGTGCTCACCAATCTCGGCCTTTCCCATGCGCTGACAGGCGATCTCGACATGGCGGAGAAGACGCTGCGCCGCGCGGTTGCCAATACATCGGCTGATGCCTATGCGCGGCAAAACCTTGCCATCGTGCTTGGCCTCAAGGGCAATTTCGATGAGGCGGAGCGCCTTGCGCGCACCGATCTTCCGCCCAAGGTTGCCGATGACAATATGGCCTATCTGCGCGCCATGCTCTCGCAACCGGCGCTCTGGAAGCAGATGGAAGAGCTGGACCGCACACCTGCCGCAGCGAGCCCTGCGCCTGCGAAAGCCAGACCCGCGGAAGACAAGGTTTCCACCCTGCCCTCCGATACACGCAGTTCGATCGAGTAAGCCTTAATCCTTCATCAGACAGAGGGGCGCCCGATTTCATCGCGGCGCCCTTTTTCTGCGTGAGAGATGTTCGCGTCAGAGTTCGGCAAGCGTCTTGATGATGGCGGGGCCGAGAATGACGCCGAAAAGGACGGGCAGGAAAAAGACGATCATCGGCACGGTGAGCTTGGGCGGCAGGCCGGCTGCCTTCTTCTCGGCTTCGGCCATACGGATGTCACGGTTTTCCTGTGCCATGACGCGCAGGGCCTGACCAAGTGGCGTGCCGTAGCGTTCTGCCTGAATAAGACTTGTTGCCACCGCCTTCACGCCGGGAAGGCCCGTACGGCGCGCAAGATTTTCATAGGCCATGCGCCGTTCCTGCAGATAGGAAAGCTCTGCCGTGGTGAGCGCGAGTTCTTCTGCGAGTTCCACGGACTGGCTGCCGACTTCCGCCGCCACTTTCTGGAAGGCCGCCTCGATCGACATGCCGGATTCAACGCAGATCAGCAGCAGGTCGAGTGCATCCGGGAATGCCTTCTTGATCGAATCCTGCCGGCGCGCGATCACGTTCTGCACGAAGACGTTCGGCAGATAGAAGCCGATAAAGGCCGCACCGCAAGAGGCCGCAAAGCGCGCCATGGGCGGCAGGCCGAAATCATTGAGGAAGGCGAGATAGAGCAATGTCAGCACAAACAGAACCGGCGGCATGACAAAGCGAAAGAAGATGAACGTATAGATCGGGCCGGGGCCACGAAAACCCGCCTGCCGCAGCTTGTCGCGGATCTCCGCATTTTCCAGCATCCGGCCGCTTGCGAAGCGGTCCACCACTTCCTTCACAAAGCCCTTGGGCGTGTGGCGAAGCCGTGTCTTTTCCTGGGCCAATGCCTCGCGGGCGCGGGCACGCATCGCCTCACGCTCGGTGGAGACATATTTCATGCGTGTGGAAAGCTTGTCAGACGCAAGAAGCGGAAGCGCGAGTGTGATGATCGTCGCAAAGGCAGCCAGCGCCGTCAGCACCATGACGGCATTCTGGATGTTGAACATGCTTTGCGTGAACT
>NZ_JBATWS010000355.1:0-3390 GCF_049672805.1 Parvibaculum sp. | reverse complement strand
GACGGCAAGGACAGGCAGGTCTTCAACAATGCCGCTCAGGCATGGAACCACGCTTTCTTCTGGGAATGCATGACACCCAAGTATGCTGAACCAAACGGTGTACTTGCCGCAGCCATCACCCGTGATTTCGGCAGCCTCGATGCCTTGAAACAGCGTTTCACGGCGGAAGGTGCTGGGCATTTTGGCTCAGGCTGGGCGTGGCTCATCTCCCGCAAGGGTTCGCTATCCGTTGTCTCAACGCATGATGCGGCGGCACCGATTACGGAAATGGACGCCACCCCGATCCTCACCTGCGATGTCTGGGAGCACGCCTATTACATCGACTATCGTCAGGATCGCGCGGGCTGGCTTGGTACCTGGTGGGACAAGCTTGTCAACTGGGAGTTCGCTGCAGCACAGTACTCCGCCTCGCTCGGAGAGCGCGGTGCGTGGCACTTCCCTCGTCCCGCCCGTTGACGGCGGGATGAGACAAAGTGATCCATGTGTATCGTTGCGATGTATTCTAGGACACGGGCGTTTAGGCCGTCTCGGTTGCTCGTTTTCGGCGAGTGGTAGCCTTTGCCTCAGCAACATCGAAACGTGGCCCGCGCCGCTCATTCTCTTTGACATTCGGCACAAGGAAATCGCGGGGCGGACGCGCGATATCCGCAAGGGTGTATTTGTCGAGCGTGGTCACAAAGGAAGACAGCGCTTCATTCAGCACCGACGCCAGCTCGCATTTGCGCGTGAGGACGCATTGATTGCCGGTGGCGAAGCATTCCACCAGCGCGAAATCCGGTTCTGTCTGGCGGATGACAGCACCGAGATTGATGTCTTCCGGCCGCATCCCGAGCGTGAAACCGCCGGACCTTCCGCGCACCCCCCTCAGGAATCCGCTTCGTGTCAGGATATTGACCACCTTCATCAGATGCGCCTTTGACACGTCATAGACCTTCGAGGTCTCGTCAATGGTGATCAGGCGATCCTGCTGGCTCGCCGCATACATGAGAACACGCAACGCATAGTCGGAAAGTGTGGTGAGACGCATACGGACAACCTGTGGAAAGGGACTGCTCGGAAGGACGTGGCCTGCGACAAACAAGATAATAGCCGCAGGCGCTGCAAACTATATGATATATGTTATATAAATCTTATGTGATGCAAGATTGCATCCCGCGCCAGAGGGGCTTCCATGAGCATCCGCCAGATTGCCCTTTTCAGTTATGGCTTCCGGCCCTTCTTTCTCGGAGGCGCGCTCTGGGCCTTGTTTGCCATGTTGATCTGGATTGGCCTGATAACCGGAGAAGTCGTTTCCCTCGGTCTTACCCCCGCCGCGTGGCATGCGCATGAGTTTCTGTTCGGCTATGTCGGTGCCATCATTGCGGGCTTCCTGCTTACAGCGGTTCCCAACTGGACTGGACGCGCGCCGCTACAGGGTGCCCCGCTCCTTTCTCTCTTCATTCTTTGGCTTATGGGGCGCATCGCCTTTCTGCTTGCGTCGCAGATCGGTTATCTCGCGGCTGCCATTGCGGACAGTCTCTTCCTCATCGCGCTTGCCGTTTTTGTGTTTCGGGAGGTGGTGGCAGCGGAAAACACGGGCAATATCCGGATCGCTCTCATTCTTTCGGTGCTGGCGCTCGCCAATCTCCTCTTCCATGCCGAGATCATCACCCAGGGCCAGCCGGTATTCGCCGTGCGTGGCACGATCTCGCTGATCGTGATGCTGATCGGCGTTATCGGCGGGCGTGTCGTTCCCAATTTCACGCGCAACTGGCTCGCGAGGCGGGGTGATACGCGTCTGCCCGCCCCTATGGGCCGTTTCGATCAGGTGGTGCTTGCAAGCAGCATCGTGGCACTTGCCTTCTGGACTTTCCTGCCCGATTTGCCTGTCAGCGCGCTTTTTCTTTTCGCAGCGGGCGTCATGCACGCCGCGCGCCTCGGGCGCTGGTCAGGATGGCGGACAGGTGCGGAACCTCTCGTTCTCATCCTGCATATAGGCTATGCGTTTGTGCCTCTCGGCTTTGTGCTTGTTGCACTGTCTTTCGTCTGGCCGTTCGAAATCCCGCTCTCGGCGGCACTTCATGCCTGGACAAGCGGTGCAATGGGTGTGATGACGCTCGCGATCATGACGCGGGCGACGAGAGGCCATTGCGGCCATCCCCTGACAGCGCCGCCTGCCACACAGTTCATCTATCTTATGGTAGTTGTCGCCACCCTGCTTCGGCTTTCGGAGATCCTTCTGCCCGATGCAGCATCCATGCTCCATCTTGCGTCAGGCGGAGCGTGGCTTGTTGCTTTTTCAGGTTTTGTGGCGGCCTATGGCCCGATGCTGCTGCGACCGCGGGCGGGCTCAGCCCAAGGCTGATATCCCGCTCCGCAATACACATGATGGCCGGCGGCGATCAGATGACGCCAAGTGCTTCCATGGCTTCTGCGACGCGAACAAAGCCCGCCACGTTTGCTCCGAGAACATAGTCGCCCGGGGAGCCGTATTCTTCTGCCGTCTGCGCGCAGAGGTCGTGGATGCCGACCATGATGTTGCTGAGACGTGCTTCCGTTTCCTCAAAGGACCAGCTGTCGCGCGAAGCATTCTGCTGCATCTCGAGAGCGGAAGTTGCCACACCGCCGGCATTCGCCGCCTTGGCGGGGCCAAAGAGAACACCCGCCTCGCGGAAGGCCGCGATAGCGTCCGGCGTGGATGGCATGTTCGCGCCTTCACCGACGGCCAGGGCACCGTTCTTGATGAGGGTGCGGGCATCCTTGCCCGTCAGTTCGTTCTGCGTTGCGGAAGGCATGGCCACATCGCAAGGCACATCCCAGATGGAACCTCCCTCGACATAGCGAACCTTGCCACCCTTGCGCCTCGCATATTCGTAGATACGCTCGCGGCGCAACTCCTTGATCTCCTTCACGAGATCAAGGTCGATACCATCCTCATCCACGACATAGCCATTGGAGTCCGAGCAGGCGACGACCTTGCCGCCAAGCGAGATGATCTTTTCCATGGTGTAGATCGCCACATTGCCCGAGCCGGAGACGACGGCGCGCTTGCCGTCAAAATCGGTGCCTCGGGTACGCAGCATGCACTGCACGAAGGTTGTGGCGCCGTAGCCCGTCGCTTCCTTGCGGGCGCGGGAGCCGCCATAGATCAGCCCCTTGCCTGTCAGCACACCGGCTTCATAGCGATTGGTGATGCGCTTGTATTGTCCGAACATGTAGCCGATCTCGCGCGCGCCCACGCCGATATCCCCTGCAGGCACGTCCGTGTATTCACCGAGATGACGCTGCAGCTCCGTCATGAAGGACTGACAGAAGCGCATGATCTCGCCATCAGAGCGGCCGCGCGGATTGAAATCCGATCCGCCCTTGCCGCCGCCAATGGGCAGCCCCGTCAGCGCATTCTTGAAGGTC
>NZ_JBATWS010000354.1:0-2092 GCF_049672805.1 Parvibaculum sp. | reverse complement strand
GCCCGCGCCCATGATGCCGAAAGCGGGAAAGCCGAGATTGCCGAAGATCAGACACCAGTTGACCAGCGCGTTGAAAGGGATGGCAGCAAGCGCAATGGCCAGCGCCCAGCGCGGCCGCTCCAGCGCGGAAATAAAAATGCGCATCACGACGAAAAGGAAAGTCGGCAGGAGCGCCCATTTCATCGGAGCCATATAGGCGGCTGCACCGGCGGCAAGCTCCGGCTCCTGCCCGAGCGTAATGAGCAGTGCTTCTGTGTTCCAGAGGATGAGCCAGAAGGGGATGCAGAGCGTTGCCCCCGCCCAGAAGCCCTGCCGGATCGTGCGGCGTACTTCGCGCACAGAATGACGGCGGCGGCCAAGTTCGGAAGATGCAAGCGGCGAGGTGGCGGTGACGACACCAATGCCGAAAATCATCACTGCGAAATAGAGATTGGAGCCGAGCGCGCCCGAAGCCAGTGCCTCCGGTCCGAGCCAGCCCAGCATGATGACATCGGTTGCGTTGATCGCCACCTGCGCAAGATTGGCGGCAATGAGTGGCAGGGCGAGTGAAAGCGTTGCCCCGGCTTCATCGAGCCAGAGGCGTCGGGTCGCTCTGTCTGTCGCATGGAGCGCGCGCATTGCCGGTCAATCCTGTGAGCGGTGAAAGGCCGCGCAGGATATGCCCGCGCCGGGGAAGCTCAAGCGGAGTTTTCCTCAGGCCGCTTTTCTTTTCTCGTGCGCAAGGCAGCGACCAGCGGAAAAGGCAGATAGATCAGGAAGATGAGGGCGATGGCGGCAATCAGCCCGTGCGGGTCCCAAATCTGCATGGCGGCACCGGAAAATGGGGCGCCGACAAGTGCACCTGTCCCCCACATGGCAGTGGTGAAGGCGCTCGCGCCTGCAAGTTCTGCTCCCCGGAAGCGTTCGCCGACCAGCACCATGCCAAGGGTGAAGATGCCGTTGGCAAGGCCCACCACGAGAAAGAGGCTCATGCCCGTGCGGATGGGGCCGGGCAAGGCGAGGGGCAGCAGCAAATAACCCGCAATGGTTGCCGCGACGAGAATGGTGAGCAGGTTCAGGCGGTTCATGCGGTCGGCGAGAAGGCCGATTGCGGGCTGCATGAAGATCGCGCCGAGGGCTGCAACAGTGAGAAGAAAGAGACTTGTCTCTTCCATCATGCCGCGCCGGATCGCATAGAGCGGAAAGAAGGTGACGAGAGATTCTTCTGCTGCCGCGAAGAAAAAGTTTGCAAGCAGGGCAGCAGGCGCGATCAGCAGAAGGCGCCACATGGGAGATGATCTTTCGCCCGCCTGAAAATGATTGCGGCTGCGATCTGCCGTGGTGACGATGGCGGACGCTGCCAGCATCAACAGGCCGCCCACATAGAAAGGTTCAACGCCTGTGCCCATCAGCACGAGAAGGGTGGGGCCGAGCGCGAAACCTGCCGCGGCTGATGCGCTGTAGAGACCGATGATCTTGCCGCGCTTTTCCTCCGGCGAGAGGGAATTGATCCATGCCTCGCTTGTTGCCCAGAGAAGCGTGGCCGCGCTGCCGAGCAGGAAGCGGAGCGGGAACCAGGCGAGAAGATTTGCATAGAGGCCCATCAGCGCGAAGGCGAGGCCGGCAAGGAGAAGCCCTGCCACCATCACATTGGCCGGGCCGAAGCGCCGCAGGATGCGCGTCACGAAAGGCGAGACGAGGAAGACCGGTGCCGCCTGCGCCGCCGTTGACAGGCCGATCATGCCCGGCTCGACGCCCTGCCGCGCCAGAATGATTGCGGTCAGCGGGAAGGCGATGCCCATGGAGAGGTTCACCATCCCCATCGAGATGATGGCGGCGGCGAGGCTGCGCTTGTGGCGCGGCGGAACGCGTTCGGTCCCTGCCATTGTCACGGTCCTTGAAGGCGCGGGATGGCGCCTGAAATCAGAAGGTCAGCGGACGGCCTTTGCTGCGCCGCGCGTTGAAAGAGGCTGGCGGCGGGGCTCTTCCTGTCCGCGCGCCTTTTTCTGGCTGCGGCGAAGTGTGGTCGGGTCCTCGAAAAGCTCGGCGAGTTTTTCCGTCATCGCGCCGCCAAGCTGCTCTGCATCAACAATGGTGACAGCGCGGCGATAAT
>NZ_JBATWS010000353.1:0-12738 GCF_049672805.1 Parvibaculum sp. | reverse complement strand
CCCTGGTATGTGCTGATCGAAATGACGGCGGGGACGAAAGCCGCGCGGCTCACGGAAGTGATGGAAGCCTCGCTTTCAGAGGGCTTTGAGCAAAATCTCGTCAGCGACGCCGTCATCGCCCAGTCGGAAGCGCAGCGGGCGGATTTCTGGCGCCTGCGGGAGAGCTTGTCAGATGTGCAGCGCGCGGAAGGCGGTAGCATCAAGCATGATGTTTCCGTGCCCCTATCACGCATCGCGGATTTCATCGAAGCGGCGACGGAGGCTGTGTCTGCGCGCCTGCCGGGAATCCGCCCCGTTCCCTTCGGTCATATCGGCGACGGCAATGTTCATTTCAATTTGAGCCAGCCTGAAGATATGGACAAGCAAGCCTTTCTCGACCTCTGGGACGAGATGAATGCCATCGTGCATGGCATTGTGCGCGAGATGGGCGGCTCCATCAGCGCGGAGCATGGCGTCGGCCAATTGAAGCGCGACGAAATTGCCGCGACCAAATCCCCCGTGGAAATGGAAATGATGCGCACCCTGAAAAAGGCAATCGACCCGAAGGGGATTCTCAACCCGGGCAAGGTGGTGTGAAGTCAGCCGGCGTTCCGCGAGAGCGCATTGCCGATGGGCAGGTTCTGCGCCGGCACAATGAGCACCTTGTCGATGCGGGGACCATCCATATCGACGATCTCGAAGCGGTATCCGTTCCAGGCGAAATAATCGCCCTCAGTTGGCAAACGCCCGAACCAGTTGAACATCACGCCCGCCAGCGTGTTCACCTCCGGGCTTTCATCACCGGGCAACTTTTGCAGCTTGAGCAGGCGGCGCACCTCTTCCACCGATACCACGCCGTCAATGATGAACGAGCCGTCGTCACGAATGGCGACCGCATTGTTGTTATTCACCGCGTGGTTGGAAATATCTCCGATCAGCGCGAAGAAGATTTCCGTCATGGTGATGGTGCCGACCACATCGCCATACTCATCAATGACGAGCCCCATGAACATGTTTTCCGACTGGAGAATGCTCAACGCCCTCAAGACGCTCGCCGTGCGCGGAATGTAGAGCGGCGGTGACATGCGCGACAGCAGTTCATCATTCGACTTCGGATGCAGAAACAGATCTTCGAGCCGGACCATGCCGATGAACGGTCCGTTTGAACCGCGCCGCACCGGATAGCGCATCTTTCGGTGCTGACGGATGAGCGAAAGATTGTGTTCTACAGGCTCTGCCACATCGAGCCAGACAAGCTGCACGCGCGGCGTCATGATTTCGGCAACGCTCATATCGCCGAGATGGAAGACGCGGTTCACGATATCGCGCTCGACATGCTCGATGGCACCCGCTGCTGCGCCTTCTTCGATCAGGTGCCGGATTTCGTCTTCCGTTACCTGCGGCACGCCGCGCCCGGTGATACCGTAAAGCTTGAGCACGGCATCGGTGGACCAGGCGAGAAAGGTGACAGCCGGCGCAAGCAGCCGCGCAATGCGGTTCATGGGCCGCGCAACGAAGGAGGCGATGGCCTCGGGATTTGAGAGCGCCACCCGCTTCGGCACAAGTTCACCGATGATGAGCGAGAGATAGGTGATGATGACGACGACGAGGCCGAAGGCGATGGGCTCCGCACGCGGACCGATCAAGGGCCAGTCCGCGATCATCTCGCTCAGGGGACCGGCAAGCGTTGCCCCGCCGAATGCACCCGCAAAGACGCCGACAAGCGTGATGCCGATCTGCACGACCGACAGGAAGCGGCCCGGCTCCGCCTGAAGCTGGAGAGCGGTTTCAGCGCTTGCAGTCGGCGCACCGGCCTTTCGGCGCCTCGCGGCGAGCGCCTGAAGGCGCTGGCGACGCGACGACACGATGGCCATTTCCGACATCGAGAAAAACCCGTTCAGCAGGATCAGAACGAGCAGAATGATGATGTTCGAAAGCATGGCGTCCCCGGGGGCTGGGGGATGAGTATAGAGGCATTCTGCGGCCGTGGCGACGGGCCGGGCGGAACGGGTAAAAGTCGTGCTAGTCTCTGCCGCTTTCCCGCCCTTCGGAGAAGGCACATACTGAATATGGACATCGAATCAATCCGCATACGGGCCGCAGAAGATGCCGATCAGGCGGCTGTCGTGGCGCTCTGGGAGGCGTGCGGCCTTACACGCCCCCATAATGACCCGGCGACCGACCTGCACTTTGCGCGGCGGGGTGCCACTTCGGATGTGCTGGTGGCAGACCGGGACGGCCGTATCGTTGCGGCCGCGATGGTCGGCCATGACGGGCATCGGGGTGCTGTGTATTACGTCGCCGTCGATCCGGCGCTTCGCGGGCTCGGGCGGCTCATCATGCAGGCCGCAGAAGACTGGCTTCTCGCGCGCGGCGTCTGGAAGCTCAATCTGATGGTGCGCAGGGACAATGAGGCGGTGAAAGGCTTCTACACCATGCTCGGCTATGGCGAGGACGAGGTGAGCGTTCTGTCAAAACGGCTTCAGCCGATGCCGCATGTGATCGTGAGAGCGTGAGAAGACCGGCAGGCTTCAGAATAAACCCATCTGGCGCTCATCTGCCTCGCGCCTCTTCGGCCGGGACGCTTGTGCGGGTTCTGGTTCCGCCCAAGCTCGCTCCTGAAGCGAGGGATCATCATTTGCGACACGGTTGATCCGTGTGCTGATCGGGATGGCCTCCAGCAGATCATTCCCTGCCGGGCGCAGCAGCGCCAGCAATTCCTTTTCCGTCGCCGCCGGATCAAGCCAGAGCGCCCAGTCCTTTTCATCCAGAATGACCGGCATACGGTGATGAATGGGCTTCAGCGTCTCATTGGCCTCGGTGGTCACGATGGCGCAGCTGTCGAGTTCGTTGCCCTGGGCATCCATCCACTGATCCCAGATCGCCGCCATGGCAAAGGGCGCCCTGTCCTTGTGGCGGATGAACCAGGGCTGCTTCACCCGAGCGCCTTTTGCCTGCCATTCATAAAAACCCGTTACCGGCATGAGCGCACGTCGGTGGCGGAATGCGCCCCGGAAAGACGGTTTCCCGGCAATGGTTTCGGCGCGGGCATTGATGAGGATCGATTGCGGCATCTCCTTTGCCCAGGAAGGCACGAGGCCCCAGCGCACCAGCAAAAAATGGCGCGCGCCCTTCTCCTCCCCGTCCAGTGGACCGGTGACGATGGGCACGGGCTGGGATGGTGCGATATTGTAGCGGGGCGGGAAATCCGGCGTTTCGGCGAAACCGAAAAGCTCGCGCATCGCCTTGGGCGGAAGGGTGATTGCGTATCGTCCACACATGGGAGCGACAATAAGCCGAGTCGCGCCCGGGGGCGACAGGCGGCAATGTTATGTTGTACCATCGCCCGCGGACGAAAGGAGACGTCATGGCGGCGCAAGACGCGGCTCACGCTCATCATACGCATAATCACCGGGCCTGCATTGAGGATGCGCTGGCGACGGCGCGCGAGCTATGCGCGGAGCGCGGGGTGCAGCTCACGCCGCTGCGCGAAAAAGTGCTGCAGATCGTGTGGAAGAGCCACAAGCCTGTGGGTGCCTATGACGTGCTGGACGAACTGGCGCGCAGCCACAAATCAGCGCGCCCGCCAACGGTTTACCGTGCGCTCGATTTTCTGATGGCCGAAGGGCTCATTCACAAGATCGAATCGCTCAACGCCTATCTCGGCTGCGTGGAGGCAGGTGCGCCCCATTCCGGCCAGTTCCTGATCTGCCGGAAATGCGGCACGACAGAGGAAATCGTCGATCCGAAGCTCGAAACGGCCCTCGACCACGCCTCCCGCAAGGCCCGCTTCAAGGCCGAGCGGCAGGTGGTGGAAATCTCGGGGCTTTGTGCGCGTTGCGGCTGAGGGTCGCCCGGCAATTGAATGGCCAGCGCGATGCTTTAAGATCGCGCGGTTCCCGTAGCCCGAAGCGGAGCGTGCTTCCCATGCTTTTACGGCCCCTTCTTATTTCCGCGGTGCTGGCTGCGGCGACTGCGGCGACTGCTGCCCCTGCGTTTTCACAAGAGATGACCAGGCCCGGTCGCTTTGAAACCGGCTCGCGAGCTGGCCCCTTTGTTGCGACGGAGAAATCGCTCTCGGCGCTCACGGAGGATGGATATGAAATCCGCGGCAATCTCGGCACGGCGCTGATCCTGCAGAAAGCAGCCTCCGTTTATTCCTGCCAGATTCCGCCGGACCCGGATTCGCTTGGTTTCAAGCCCTATTTCGTCTGCGCAGAATTGCAGGAACTGCCGCGCGACGCGACGGCAGAGACGGAAACCGGGCCTGCATCGCAAACGAAGAATTGACGATGAGCGGCGCGGCGCCAATGCTGCGCGCCTGACATTTTCCAATCAACAAACCGAAAAACACAATCGGGGAGAAGAACGAGATGAGCTACAAGCCTTTCGACCTTTCAGGAAAAGTGGTGCTCGTGACGGGCGGCAACGGCGGCATCGGCCTCGGCATGGCAGACGCCGTGGCGCAGGCGGGCGCAGATGTCGCGATCTGGGGCACCAACGAAGAAAAGAACCAGCGCGCCGCCGAACAGCTCAGCGCCTATGGCGTGAAAGTCTATACGCGCAAGGTGAATGTGGCCGAAGAAGCGCAGGTGGTGGACGGTATCGGCGCGACGGTGAAGGAACTCGGCCGCATCGACGCCGTTTTCGCCAATGCGGGTGTCGGCTTCGGTGCGCCTTCCTTCGTCGATATGTCCACCGAGGTCTATCGCAAGACGCTTGCCGTCAATCTTGATGGCGTGTTCTGGACGCTGCGCGAAACATCTCGTCACATGGTCGAGCGCGCGAAGAAGGGTGATGCCGGTGGCTCACTCGTGGGCGTTGCAAGCCTTGCGGCCATTGAAGGCGCGGCGCGCAATCAGGCCTATGCAGCGACAAAGGGCGGTGTCATTTCCATGATGAAGGGCATTGCGGTGGAATATGCGCGCTATGGCATGCGCGCCAACGCCATTCTGCCGGGCTGGATCGCAACCGACATGACCTCGCAAGCGCAGGCCGCACCCGCTTTCGCAGAAAAGGTGATCCCGCGCGTGCCTGCCCGTCGCTGGGGTCAGCCGGCTGATTTCGGCGGTGTTGCCGTCTATCTCACGTCGGATGCGTCGTCCTATCATTCGGGCGACACTTTCATCATCGATGGCGGCTACGCGATCTTCTAAGGCCGCAGAGGACGAATGACGGACAAGCGGAACGGCACAGGGCCGAATGGCCAGGACAGCGATGCTGCCCATATCGACAGGCGCCTCATTCTCATGGCGCGCACTGTCGTCGTGCTGTTCCGCGAGTTCGAGAAGATCGCCCGCGAACTCGACATCACCATTCCGCAATATCGCTTCCTTCTGTTTCTGAAGCGCGGGCCCAAGCGGGCGGGTGAACTGGCGGTCGAAGCTGCAATCCGCAAGCCGACGGCCTCCGGCCTCATCGCCGATATGGAGCGGCGTGGCCTCATTGCGCGCGCGCCGGACAAGGAAGATGGCCGCAGCGTGAAACTCAGCCTCACGCCGAAGGGGCTGAAAAAGCACCGGGAATTTGAAGAGGCGCTGGCGCGCTATCTGCCGTCCCTGCTTGATCAGGGAGATCAGGAGCGAATGCTGGAGGCGTTTTCCGAACTCGCCTACATCATCGACAGCCAGCGGGGGAATGCCGAAGAGGCGATGGAGGAACTCGCGGAGGATACGGCGCGAGGATAGTGATCGCGCTGTGGCGCAGGGGGGAAAGTCATGAGTCTCGATCTCAATCCGGTATCAGTGTCCGACTATCGCGAGGTCGCGCGCAGGCGATTGCCGACACAGCTTTTCGATTATCTTGATGGCGGTTCCTATGCGGAGCGCACGCTTCACGACAATGTGGAAGCCTTCGCGCGGCTGAAACTTCGTCAGCGCGTGCTGCGGGATGTCTCAGTGATCGACACACGCGCCGAGGTTCTGGGCGAAAGCTGGACAATTCCTGCGGGTCTCGCGCCGGTTGGTTTTGCAGGCATGTATGCAAAGCGGGGCGAGGTGCAGGCGGCAAGGGCCGCAAACAAATTCGGCGTGCCCTATACGCTTTCGACTGTCGGCATTTGCTCAATCGAGGAAATTGCCAGGGCAACGGGTAAACCTTTCTGGTTCCAGCTTTATGTCATCAAGGATCGCGGCTATGCGGCCGAGCTGATGAAGCGCGCGCATCAGGCGGGCTGCTCTGCGCTCGTTTTCACGGTGGATCTTGCTGTGCTCGGTGCGCGCTATCGCGATATTCGCAATGGCATGAACACGCAAATGTCTGTGCTGAAGCGGCTGAAAGTCGCGGCGGATTTCGCGCGGCGTGTTCATTGGATAAAGAACGTTGCACTTGGCGGCCGGCCGCTTGATTTCGGCAATCTGCGTGAGGCGGTACCCAATGCGCGCGGCTTTGGCGCGTTCGGCGCGTGGGTCGCACAGAACCTCGACCCGTCTATGAAATGGGAAGACCTCGAATGGGTGCGCGAGAAATGGCCGGGCAAGATCATCATCAAGGGTGTGATGGACGCCGATGACGCGCGGCTCGCCATGAACGCCATATCACCGGACGGCATTGTTGTGTCGAACCATGGCGGGCGGCAACTCGACTCCACCCCTGCAACCATCGACGCCCTTCCCGCGATCCGCGACGAAGTGGGCGACCGCACAACACTCCTTCTTGATGGCGGTATTCGCAGCGGCCTCGACATTGTGAAGGCGCTCGCCCGCGGTGCCGATGCCTGCCTGATGGGCCGCCCCTGGGTTTATGCGCTTGCCGCGCGCGGCGAAGCCGGCATCTCCGACATGCTGCGAACCATGCAGCAAGAGATGCATGTCGCCATGGCGCTCACCGGCTTCACGAAAGCAGCCGAGATCGACAAGAGCGCGATTGCAGATGCATAAAAAAGCGGCGAGGCCGAAGCCTCGCCACCTGACATATCCCTACAGGGATCAGTTTCAGTAGTTGTCCACCGGGTCCATGGTGCCGTCATTGCCCATGCCGTCGCCAGCGGGGGCGTTCATCGTGTCCGGAGCGGCGGGGTTGTCGAGATTGTCCGACTCCGGCTGGACGGAATGCGCTTCGATGGACTTCGCGGTCAGCCAGCCATCCGAGACAAGGCCGCTCACGCGGACGCGCTCGCCTTCAGCCACGTTGGCGGTGGTGACGCCATTTTCTTCATCAAGCGACACGTCGATGCTGCCTTCGGCATGCTCCAGCGTGAAGCCGCCATCTTCCACATCGCGGGCCGTACCGGTGAGTTCAACAAGCTCACCATCTTCGGCCTCGGCGATATTCGAGTCGAGCGAGCCCTGCGCTTCATAAGCCTGCGGCTCGGTCTGGATCTGCTGATCCTGCGGGTTCTGCATTTCATTCTGTGCGGCCAGCGGCGCGAGGCCGAGCGAAAGAGCTGCAACAGCTGTGGCAACAAACAAACCGTTCTTCATGTCATTCTCCAATCGTTTACTGCCCCGGCCCATCAAGCACAAACTTGCTTCTGTGCCTTTCAACGGGGCGGCAGCCGATACGTTCCAATTTTTTGGAGATGAGATGATGCGGTGCTGTGACGCGAAACTTTCTATTCGGCCTTCACAATGCGCAGGAGCTTGCCGTTTTCGTCATCTGTCAGGAGATAAAGCGCACCGTCCGGCCCCTGCCGCACATCGCGGATGCGTGCGCCGAGATCTTCAAGAAGCGTTTCTTCTGCCGTCACTTTCTGGCCATCAAGTGTGAGACGGCGCAGGCTCGGACGTGCGAGGCCGCCGACAAAAAGCGAGCCCTGCCATTCCGGTATTGCATCGCTCGCATAGAACGCCATGCCCGACACACCGATGGAGGGCGTCCAGTGATGGATCGGTTCTTCCATGCCGGGGGCAGTACTTTTTCCCTCGTCAATCGGCGCGCCGCTATATTCGGTGCCATAGGAAACAATCGGCCAGCCATAATTCTTTCCGGCTTCCGGGATGTTTATTTCATCGCCACCGCGCGGCCCATGCTCATTGGTCCAGAGCTTTCCCGTCTCGGGGTGAAGCGCCGCGCCCTGCTGATTGCGATGGCCGTAAGACCAGATTTCTGGCAGCGCATCTTCAGCACCCACAAAGGGATTGTCTTCCGGTACCGTGCCATCCGGCCAGATGCGGACGACCTTGCCGAGATGAGAGTCGAGTTTCTGCGATTCCTCGCGCATGCCGACGCGCGACCGCTCGCCAAGCGCGACAAAGAGATGGCCTTCATTGTCGAAAACAAGCCGCGAGCCGAAATGCAGCGTGCTGTCCTTCTTTGGCGTCTGGCGGAAGATCACTTCCACATTGCGCAGTTGCGGCGACATGCTTTCGGTGAGATGGCCGCGCGCCACCGCCGTGCCATTCGTGCCGCCCTCCCCCTTTTCGGCATAGGTAAGATAGACGAGCCGGTTTTCTTCGAAGTCCGGGTCAAGTGCCACATCAAGAAGCCCGCCCTGATTGCGCGCATCGACTTCCGGCACACCCGCTATGGGCTTCTTCACCTCGCCCTTCGACGTGACAATGCGAAGTCGCCCCGGTCGCTCGGTAACGAGGAAGTTTCCGTCCGGCAGAAAGGCAAGCGCCCAGGGATGTTCAAGACCAGACGCCACTGTCTCCACGGAGATTTTCACCTTCTCCGTTTCCACTTCCTGCGAGGCCGCAAGAGCGGGAGATGCAAGGCTGGCTGCAAGCGCGGGTGCTGCAAGGAGCCGGAACATGCTGGTCATTACCTATCTCCGTCTTTCGGGGCCGGCGCTTATGGCCTCGCCCTGATGGGCCGCCTTCGGGGCTCTCAATATTTCCATCTTTTCATCCGGCATGACGTCATCCGTCGTCCATGACAGGAAGAAAAGCGCATTCCATTGCGTCTGCTGCGAGAAGCCGAAGTCAGAGGCAGAGCTTGTGATGAGCTTGCCTGTCTCTGCGTCATAGCCGGTGGCCGCAAACTTGGCGACGCCCTGACGCCGCTCGCGCTTGAAGAGCGCGATTTCCGGGAAGGCGAAGCTGCCAGCGAGCGGCACCGGCACTTCCATCTGCGGAATGCCGACCACAAGCGCATTCTCGTCAATGGAGAGGGCGCCGGAGCGGATTTCCACCACCATCTCCGCCGCATCACGCGAATTGACGAGGCGCGCACCGCGACGCAACAGCCGGTCGCGGATCGCGCCTATCGCATATTTGCTGTCGGTGCCGTCGAAATAGCTCGTGTCGATGAAGACAGGCGTGTCTTGCGGGATGGCGATGGAAAGGTTTTGAGCGGCCCGGTCTGCGGCGGTGGAGATCATCAATTGCTCCGAAGCCGTGCGCGATGGCGCGGAACGGCGTTCGCTGGTGCAGGCGGAAAGGAGAAAGGCCGCCGCCAGCAGGACGGGAAACAGGAGACAGGAACGCGACATCAGACAACCTGGACGGGGTGGAAAACCCCGTGAAACTCGCTGCCTGAGGGGACGAAAATAAGGCGAGCGTGGAAATGAGGCTGCTTGACAGGGGCACCAGCGAAAAGGTTTAGTTAGGCAACCGAACTAATTAGGCGGGAGCGGCAAAGGGCCGATAGTCCCGCGCAGGAGCATAGTCATGGCCATTCACACACCGCTTTGCGATCTTCTCGGCATCAAATATCCGATCATGCTGGCTGGCATGGGCGGCGTTTCCTATGCGGAACTCGTGGCCGCCGTCTCCAATGCGGGCGGCTTCGGCACGCTCGGCATGGCCGGTCTTCAGCCGGAAGAAATTCGCGTGCAGATGAAGAAGGTCAAAGATCTCACCGACAAGCCTTTCGGCGTGGACCTGCTCGCCGCCGTGCCGGAATCGCTTGAGAAGACCGCCGACATCATGATCGAGGAAGGCGCGACTGCCTTCATCTCGGGCCTGGGTGTTCCGACCAACATTCTCGACAAGCTCCATGCGGCCGGCCTCAAGGTCATGAATGTCTGCGGCACGGTGAAACATGCTGTCGCAGGCGAAAAGGCCGGTCTTGATGGCGTGATCGCGCAGGGCACGGAAGGCGGCGGCCACACCGGCAAGGTGGCAGGCATGGCGCTCATTCCGCAGGTAGTGGATGCGGTGAAGACGATCCCGGTCATCGCGGCAGGCTCCATCATTGATGGTCGCGGCCTTGCTGCTGCCCTTGCCTTCGGGGCGCAAGGTGTGTGGATGGGCACGCGCTTCATCGCCGCAAAGGAATCCCATGCGGGTGATCTCTACCGACAGGTGATCGTCGAGGCGAAGGACACAGATACCATCGTCACGCGCTGCTATTCCGGCAAGACGATGCGCGTCTTCAACAACCCCTATGTGCAGGATTGGGAGAGCCGTCCGCAGGACATCCAGCCCTTCCCGCAGCAGGCCATCATCTCGCATCAGAACAACGTGATGGGCGGCATTGGCGGCCAGATCGAAGGGCTTGAGCGCGACCGCTCCTGCTTCGCCATGGGTCAGGGCGCAGGCGGCATTCACGAAGTGCTGTCGGCAAAAGACATTGTCGAAAAGACGATGGAAGAAGCCGAGCAGGTTCTGGAGCGGCTGAAGCAGTACGCCTGATCCCCGCCCTCCCCGGCCCGTTTCCTGCACCACTGGCGGCAAGAGCCAACTCCAGTCAGGCACAGGAGGGCCTTCGGGGCGGAATGGGACAGGGTTTGTCCAGATTTGGGACGGAAAAAGCGCGCCACCATGCCGCCGCGGCACTGGTGGCGTTTGCGCTTGCCATGCTGCCTGCCCCCGCCGCCCATGCGAGCTTTCCGGCCAAGGCGGCCCAGCTCGCTGAGATCCTTGGCGCGGTTCACCATCTGCGGGCGCTTTGCGACACGAATGAGGGACAGCTCTGGCGCAACAAGATGATCGAAATGATTGACCGGCTGAAGCCGGACGAGGCTGGCCGGCAGCGGCTCGTGAAACATTTCAACGATGCCTATTACCGCTATCGTAATACCTATCCTGCCTGCACGGTGACGGCGGCCCGGCAGGCAGACAGGCTGATGCAGGACGGGCAGCGCCTGTCCGAGGAACTGGCCGCTCAGGGATATGGCCGCTAAAAGCCCCCATTCTGACGCCCATTAACCTCTCTTTCACGAAAAGGGAGACATTCCCCGCCATTGTGCTAAAAGGAGGAACTGGTTTCCGCTGCCGCGGATCTTTGTAGAACCGCCTCCGGGCGCGAGGAGAAGAGGACCCTATGGCCGAAGACTATCCGAGAGACGCCGACTTCGGTTCGCTCGACGATGAGGGCCACGAGACTTCTCCGCTTTCCGAAGATGAACAGCGGCGCATGGCGCTTCAGAACATTCTGGATGCCTGGGATGACTCGCTCGGCGAAGGCGTGGACGCTGACATCCTCGCGACCACGGCAATCTTCGCGGCCCTTTCCGACATGGTGGAAGCCTATGGCGAGGAAGCCGTGGCCGAGATGGCGAATGGCCTCGCCGACCGTGTGCGGCAGGGCGAGTTCACGCTGAACCGCACTCTGAACTGAGCGCCGCCACACCTTTCCGACAGACGACCTGTTCCTGCTTCCGGTGGCCCCCGGCTTTCGCCGGGGTGACCGTTCTGCTGCGCGTCAGATCATCACTTCGATGAGACGCGGGCCCTTTTCCTTCATGGATGTGGAGAAGACTTCCACGAATTCTTCGATCGTCTCGACACGAACGGACTCCATGCCCATGCCGTGACCGAGCGATGCCCAGTTGAGTTCCGGGTTGTGCAGGTCGAGCATGGAGAGCGCCTTGGGGCCGGGATTTTCCGCGCCCACGCGCATCAGCTCGATATTCAGGATCGCATAGGAGCGATTGGCGAAGATGACGTTGGTCACGTCCAGCTTCTCGCGCACCTGCGTCCAGAGCGCCTGAAGCGTGTACATCGCGCCACCATCGCCGTGAAGACACACCGTCTTGCGGTCAGGGCAGGCAACGGCAGCGCCTGTTGCAAGCGGCAGGCCCTGACCGATGGAGCCGCCCGTGAGCGAGAGATGGTCATGCGGCGCGGCATTCACCGTGGCGATCATGGAACCAATGCCGGATGTTGCCGCCTCATCCGAGATGATGGCGTTTTCGGGCAGATACTGAGCGACGACCTGACCGATAGTGAACTGATCAAGCGCGGCGCCCGCCTTGGGTGCCTCGGGCTTCTGGAGCGTCGCCACATTGGCGGGTTCCTTCGGTGCCGCAATGGCTTCCGCCACGGCTTCAAGCGCCGAGACGCCATCTTCATGGCCATGGGCGAGATAAAGAATGTCGGCGCTTTCCGGCGTGCACCAGCTCGGCTTGCCCGGATAGGCAAAGAAGGAGACGGGCGGCTTTGCGCCCACAAGGATGAGCTGTTCGATATCCTTCAGCGTATCGACGATCTGCTCGGCGAAATAAGGGATGCGCTCGATGATGACACGGCCGGCGCCACGCTGGATGCGAGGCGCGAATGTGTCACACATGATACGCGCGCCGCTCTTTGCGGCAATGCGGCCTGCGGCGGCAAGGCCACGTTCCTTGAGCCCTGCCCCGCGAATAAGGATCGCGGTGCGCTTTCCGTTCTTGAGTGCCTTTGCCACGCGGTCCACCGCCTCGGAAGAAACCGGCGACGGCCCGATGCGCGGCAGGGCGGGTGCGGCCTGCTCTGCTTCGAGCCAGGCTGTGTCTGCGGGCAGGATCAGCGTGGCAATCTGGCCGGGCGCCTGCATGGCAGCCTGCACCGCGCGCGCGCCATCCGCGGCAACGGTCTTTGGCGAGGTTGACGTGTGAAGCCAGCCGGAAACGGGCCGCGCAAAGCCCGCGAGGTCTGATGCAAGCGGCGCATC
>NZ_JBATWS010000352.1:0-1724 GCF_049672805.1 Parvibaculum sp. | reverse complement strand
TCCCGCGCCGCTTCGTCGCCGAAGCATTGGATTGTGCTATGGGGAGCCCTCAGAACCTCTTGAATTAGTTTTAGTTTATTGCGCATTGGCCCCTCGGCATGTTAATCAGCGCGCTGCATAGCAAGGAAGGGATTTGGGCACAACGATGACGGCTTCGACGATGCTGGTGTTTCGCAGCGCGCAACAGCAACCTGAACCGGCGATGCCGCCCGACGTGACCTTCGAGGTGATCGAAGGGGGCGGGCAGGCGCTACGCGTCGTTGCCGCATACGCCGCTTTCTATGGCCTGTCCGCGGCGATGAAGATGGTGGCCAAGGTCATGACGAGGCGCCGGAGCTATTATGTGGCGCGCCGCGGTCGCCGGATCGTCAGTGATGGCTGGATGATGGCCGGCTGGTGCAGTTCCTATTCGATCGGCGCGAGGGACTATGTGATCGGTCCGATCCAGACCGAGGAGGCAGAACGGGGTCAGGGACTCGCGCATCTCTGTTTGGTGCGCGGCATGAACCACTGCCTGCGACGCGGGGCGAAATGGGTGTACATCGACACCACCGACGATAATCATGCTAGCCGCCGTGCGATCGAAAAGAGCGGCATGATGCTGGCCAGGGAAATCGCATTACCCTAAAGCGGTCTGGAAATGGCTTCGAGCCGGAGCGCCGTGAAAGGGTAGGATGACTGGAGCCGTATCTAGGGTTGGGCAATTGCTCCGTGACCATGCCCGATGCGCATGGGACACCGATGCGCAGGCGCTGGTTGCCGGGTTGCGGATCGATTGCGGGCCGATGGACCGGGCGTCGGGGGCGGAATCCGGGCTCTATATTGTCACCGGCATTCCCTTCGACCCGGCGGCGCCATCTCGGACTGCGGATTGTTTCGGAACAGGTTTGACTCTGCTCCATCCTTTCGATTTGGCCGATTTTCCTGGGCTTCAGGACGTGCCGGGCCATCCTTGGTTGTGGCGTAACGTCCATGGCGCGTTCATGCTGTCGTTCAATCTGGCGGGGTTCGTTGAACGGTTCCTGGATTTCGGTGAGGAGCGTGCAATCGATGCGCGTGACGCCCACGGTCGTCTGCCTGTGGAAGACTCCACGCTCTACCGGCTGGGCGTACTCGGCGAGCCGTTGCTGAACCAATATTTCTTCGCGCTGTTGGCCGCGGTAAAAGGGCTGTCTGCGGGGGCTGGGCCACGCGACCCGAGCCTGCATGTGCTGCCTCCCTTAGTGGTCCTGTCGCACGATTGCGATCAGCTGCGCGGCAATGACCTGATAACTCAGGCGACGCGTCTATACCGGTTTCTGGCGCCGCTTAAGCGGCTCCGCTTTCCAGCCTTTTCCAACATTCGCCACATCATTGAGAATGCGTTGTTTCCCCGAAAATATTATTTCGACGATGCGCTTGCCATGTCGGCGGCCGAACGCCGATACGGGTTCCGGTCCGCCTTTTATTTCCTCAACGGCAGGGGCGGGCGTTTGGGCGCGCGGAGCGGCTCTGCCATTATTGCCGAATTTGCCCGGCAACTTCCGGGCGACGCCGAGATCGGCGTCCACTATAATTATCGCTATATTTTCGACCACCGGACGCTGGCCGGTCAGATTCGTGAGATCGAAGGACTCACCGGTCGTCAGATTCGATCCGGTCGCGCGCATTATCTCGTATTCGATCCGAACGACAGCTTCTCCGTTTTGGACCGCGTTGGATTGCAGACCGATGAGAGCATGGGG
>NZ_JBATWS010000351.1:0-4664 GCF_049672805.1 Parvibaculum sp. | reverse complement strand
GCCCTCATCGTCTTCATTGATGTGATGAAGGAACTACCTGCGACGCTGCTGCTTCGCCCCTTCAATTTCGAGACGCTCGCAACCCGCACCTATCGTCTCGCTGCGGATGAGCGGATCGCAGAGGCGAGCACCGCGGCGCTCACCATTGTGTTGCTCGGCATTCTGCCGACCATCCTTCTCAGCTTCTCCATTGCCCGGAGCGGAACGCCGCCCAAGCCGCCTTACACGGAAAAGTGATGGCGGGAGCCGCCCTTCATGCGAAAATTCCGAAACAGAAACGCTCGCATGAAAGAAAAGTGACACAATTGTCATAATTTTGGCCGGGTGAGAGGGGTATGACTCTCCCCATCTGCCAAAGCTGACTTTCGTATATGGAGCATGAATGCGCCCCCTTCTGGTCGCCCTTGCCACAAGTATCTGCCTCTCCGCCCCTGCTCTTGCGGACGAACTCTCCCAGAATGTGATCGTCGCGACCGCGACGATGGATCGTTTCGTGGACCGGATCGAGGCGCTTGGCACGACCCATTCCAATGAGAGCGTCGTCATCGCTGCCAATGTGACCGACAAGGTGACGGAAATTCTCTTCGAGGACGGACAGCGGGTGAAGAAGGGCGATCTTCTCGTTGCCATGCGACGCGATGAACAGAAGGCCGCCCTTGCCGCTGCCGAGGCGGTTCTTGCCGAGCGCCGGACTGCCTATGAGCGGGCGCGCGCCCTTGAAAGTCGGCAATACACCACCACCGCGCAGCTTCAGGAGCGGCAGGCCGCGCTCTTCGAAGCCGAAGCGCTTCGCGATGCCGCAAAGGCGCGTCTTGAGGACCGGGAGATCCGCGCGCCATTCGACGGCGTTGTCGGCCTGCGCAATATCAGCATCGGCGCGCTGGTGACGCCGGGCGAGCGCATTACCACGCTTGATGATCTCGACACGATCAAGCTCGACTTCACCGTGCCCGCCGTCTATCTCGCCGCCATTCAGCCCGGCCTCGAAATCATTGCGCGGACGACAGCGCTGCCGGGGCGTGAATTTCGCGGCGAAATGAGCAGTGTGTCTTCTCGGGTCGATCCGGTGACGCGCTCTGTCACGGCACGCGCGCTGATCGACAACAAGGACCATGCGCTTCGGCCGGGCCTTTTGATGACCGTGCAACTCATGACAAATACGCGCATGGCGATCGTCATCCCGGAAGAAGCACTGGTCCCTTCGGGAACAGATAATTTCGTCTTTGTCATAGAAAATGAGAGGGCCGAACGGCGCGAAGTGAAGATCGGCGCGCGGCGACCGGGTGAAGTTGAAATCCTTGCCGGGCTTTCGGAAGGCGATCGTGTTGTCACCCATGGCACAATGCGACTGCGCGACGGGCAGAAGGTCAAGGTTATCGAGGAGCAACGACAGGGCCATGCAATCGGCCATCTGATCGGCGGCACCACGGCTATTCAGTAAGGAGACGACCGATGAAACTTTCGGATGTCTCCATCACGCGGCCCGTCTTCGCGGCTGTGATGAGCCTCCTGCTGGTGGCCTTCGGCATTGTTGCCTTTGACCGGTTGCCGCTTCGCGAGTATCCCGACATCGATCCGCCCATTGTTTCGATCACCACCGATTACCGGGGCGCGGCGGCGGCTGTCGTCGAGACACGGATTACCGAGCGCATAGAAGAGCGGATTGCGGGCATTGAAGGCATTTCCTTCATCCAGTCCTCCAGCCGCGACGGGCGCTCGCGCATCACCGTCGAGTTCCGGCCGGGGCGCGATATTGATGCGGCGGCAAATGACATTCGTGACCGCGTCTCCGGCATTCTGGATGATCTGCCGCAGGAAGCGGACGCGCCGGACATTCAGAAAGTCGATTCCAGCGATGATGTGATCATGTGGCTGAACCTTGTCAGCCCGCATATGAACGTGCTGGAGCTGACGGACTATGCGGAACGCTATCTCGTGGACCGTTTTTCGACGCTGGATGGCGTTGCCCGTGTACGACTGAGCGGCGCGCGGCATTATGCCATGCGCATCTGGCTCGACCGCACGGCGCTCGCGGCACGCCAGCTCACCGTCAATGATGTGGAACAGGCGCTGCGGGCGGAGAATGTGGAACTGCCTGCGGGAAGCGTTGAGTCCACGCAACGCCAGTTCACCGCGCGTGTCGAGCGAGGCTACAAGACGCCTGAGGATTTCCGCGCGCTTGTGCTGCGTCAGGGTCCCGACGGTTATCTCGTGCGGCTCGGGGATGTGGCGCGTGTCGAACGCGCGGCAGCGGAAGAACGCACTTTCTTCCGTGGCAACAAGGTGCAGATGATCGGCATCGGCATCATCAAGCAATCGACCGCAAACACGCTCGCGGTTGCGACCGCCGCCAAGGAAGAGGCGGCGCGCATTGCGCCCTCGCTCCCCGAAGGGATGGAGTTTCGCCAGAGCTATGACAGCAGCATCTTCATCGAAGGCGCGATTGCCGAAGTGTACAAGACGCTCGGCATTGCGCTCATTCTTGTGGTGCTGACCATCTTCCTCTTTCTCGGCAGCCTGAGGGCGACGCTCATTCCGGCCGTCACCGTACCGGTCTCGATCATTGCGACCTTTCTCGTTCTCTATATTGCCGGTTTCTCGATCAATCTGCTCACACTGCTCGCCTTTGTGCTCGCGATCGGCCTTGTGGTCGATGACACGATTGTGGTGATCGAGAATATCTATCGCCGCCTTGAAACAGGCGAGACGCCGCTTGTCGCCGCTTTCCTTGGCACGCGGCAGGTGGGGTTTGCCGTCATAGCGACAACCATTGTGACGATTGCCGTTTTCGTTCCCCTCACCTTTATTGAAGGTGAGGTGGGGCGCCTCTTCACCGAATTTGCGATCACGATTTCGGCGGCGGTTGCCTTCTCCAGCTTTGTGGCGCTCAGCCTGTCGCCCATGCTCGCCTCGAAACTTGCGAGTCAGACGGCATCGCCCTCGCGCGTCTCGCTTGCCGTCGAGCGGCTCCTGGCGCGGGTGAATGCACTCTACACGCAAGTTCTCACCCGGACGCTTGCCCGCCCCCTTCCCGTCTTCATCATTTTCGGTGTCGTCTTCGCTGGTGCCTATCTGATCTTTGCGGCGACGCCATCCGAATATGCGCCGCGCGAAGATCGCGGCACTTTCTTTGTCATGGTGAATGCGCCGGAAGGGGCATCCTACGACTATACCGCCGCCTATATGACCGAAATCGAGGAACGGCTGATGCCGCTTGTCGAGGCGGGCGAGATCGACCGGCTGCTCGTGCGCGCGCCGCGCTCCTTCGGCACGACATCGACCTTCAATGATGGTGTCGCAACCGTCATCCTGCATGACTGGTCGGTGCGCCGATCTGCATGGGAGATCATGGCGGATATACGCCAGCGCACCGCCGATCTGCCGGGCGTGACCATTTCGCCTGTCATGCGCGCAGGCTTTGGCGGCGGCACGTCAAAGCCGGTGCAATTCGTAATCGGGGGCGGCACCTATGAGCAGCTTCGCGAATGGCGCGACATATTGCTCACCGCGATTGCAGAGGAGAATCCGCGCCTCATTGCTGTCGATCACGACTACAAGGAAACCAATCCGCAGCTTCGGGTGGAAATTGACCGCGACAGCGCGGGCGATCTCGGTGTGCGGGTCGAGACTGTCGGGCGCACGCTGGAATCGCTATTCGGCTCACGCATCGTGACCACCTATACCGAAGACGGCGAAGAATATGATGTCATCATCGAAGGCGAGCGCAACATGCAGCGCACGCCAAGCGATATGAGCAACATCTATGTCCGCTCGGATCGCACGGGCGACCTCATTCCGCTTGCCAATCTCGTCACCATTCACGAGATGGCAGGGCCGTCGAGCCTCAACCGCTATAACCGCGTGCGCGCCATCACCATCGAGGCTGATCTTGGTGATGGCTATACGCTGGGCGAGGCGCTTTCCTATCTTGAAAATCTCGCGGCGGAGCGTCTGCCGGAAAGCGTCACCATCGACTACAAGGGCCAGTCGCTGAAGTTCAAGGAATCTGGGAGCGCGCTCGCATTCGTTTTCGCGCTAGGCATCATCGTCGTCTTTCTGGTGCTCGCTGCGCAGTTTGAAAGCTTTGTGCATCCTTTCGTTATCATCACCACCGTGCCGCTTGCGGTGGCGGGTGGCCTTTTCGGCATCTGGCTCACAGGCGGCACGCTCAATCTCTATACGCAGATCGGCCTCATCATGCTGGTCGGCCTTGCGGCAAAGAACGGTATCCTCATCGTCGAGTTTGCAAACCAGCTTCGTGATGAAGGACGGAACTTCCATGATGCGCTGGTGGAAGCGGCGGGCATTCGCCTGCGCCCCATCCTGATGACGGCCGTCACCACGGCGTCGGGCGCGCTGCCGCTGATTTTCTCGTTTGGCGCCGGTGCGGAAACACGCTCGGCCATAGGCGTCGTGATCCTTTTCGGAATCATCGCCACCACGGCCTTCACGCTTTTCGTGGTGCCGGTTGCCTATCAGACCTTTGCGCGGCGCACCGGCTCTCCCGGCGACACGCAGCGTCGGCTTGAGGCAGAAATGGCGGCTCCCGTCCTTCGGCGGACACCGGCGAACGGGGCGGAGTAGAGGCGCGGCGCTGCCTTGACTTTCCTTTCCGGCGACCAACTTCACTGCACATGGACTGGATTGCCGCACGGAAAAAATAT
>NZ_JBATWS010000350.1:0-4872 GCF_049672805.1 Parvibaculum sp. | reverse complement strand
TGGCCGGGCCGCGCACCATCAGGTGCCCGAACGCCTTGCCATCCGAGGGAAGCTCGTTGCCATCATCATCGGTGATCTTCATTTCAACCGTGTAGATGGCGCGGCCCTGCTTCACCTTCACATCGATCTGCTTTTCAAGCGGCCAGTCTTCCATGCCCGCCTTCAGCGCACCTAGCGTGCCCATGGGCGACATTTCCGTCATGCCCCAGGCATGGAACACTTTCACATCATACTTCTTCTCGAAGACCTCGATCATGGAGCGCGGTGCCGCCGAGCCGCCAATGACGACGCGATTAAGCGCGGGAAGCTCCGCACCCGTTTTTTCGAGATATTGCAGAAGCATGAGCCACACCGTCGGCACCGCCGCCGTGACCGTCACCTTTTCGGTGTCGAGAAGCTCATAGATGCTCTGCCCGTCCATATTTGCGCCGGGCATGACGATCTTCGCGCCAACGGCGGGCGCAGCAAACGCAATACCCCAGGCATTCGCATGGAACATGGGCACTACGGGCAAAATACTGTCCGTGGATTTCATGCCGAGCGCATCACCCATATTCGCGGCCATCGAATGAAGCACATTCGAGCGGTGCGAATAGAGAACCCCCTTCGGGTTGCCCGTCGTGCCGGAGGTGTAGCAGAGACCGCAGGCAGCGTTCTCATCCACTTCCGCCCATTTGAAATTACCGTCCTCCGCCTCAACGATCTCTTCGAAGCAGAGCACATTCGGCAGCTTCGTCTCCGGCATGTGGGCCCGGTCCGTCATGATGACGTAGGACTTCACATTGGGCAGCTTGTCGGCAATCGCCTCAAGGATCGGCACGAAGGTAAGATCGAGGAAGATGATCTTATCTTCTGCGTGGTTGATGATGTAAACGAGCTGCTCGGCAAAGAGGCGCGGGTTCAGCGTGTGGCACACTGCGCCCATGCCCATGATGCCGTACCAGGCTTCGAGGTGGCGTGCGGTGTTCCAGGCCATCGTGGCGACGATATCGCCTTCCTTGATGCCGAGCCGGGTCAGAGCCTGCGCCACCTTGCGCGCGCGCAGATGGACCTCACGATAGGTGGTGCGTGTTATCGGCCCTTCAATCGAACGCGTCACGATCTCACGATCGCCGTGGAAACGCGCTGCATGGTCAATGATCGTGCTGACCCGCAGCGGCCAATCCTGCATCAATCCCTTCATGGGTTCTGTTCCCTCGTCCTTGTTTTTTGACGCCGGGGCTTCCCGGCTTTTTCTCGTTTGCGGGCAGTCTAGCGGCGAAGCGGGGGCCGGACAACGCCGCTGCCAGCCTGCCGCGAATCCTTGCCTGTGGTCGCGCGGCCCCTTCTAATGGGCCCAATAACACCGGAACAGGGGACCTCCATGACCGACCTTCATTTCCGCTCTGCCTCCGAGCTTGGCCGCATGATCCGCCGGGGCGAGATTTCGAGCGCCGAACTCCTCGATCACTTTATTGCGAGGATCGAAAAGCTTGACGGAAAGCTCAATGCCGTGGTGGCGCGGGATTTCGACCGGGCACAGAGCCTTGCCCGAGCGGCCGATGAGGCGCGGACACGGGGCGAGACTCTCGGGGCCCTGCATGGCCTGCCCGTGACCATCAAGGATGCCTATGAGGTGGAGGGGATCACTTCAACAGGGGGCAACCCGCTCTGGAAAGACCATGTGCCCGCCCGCAGCGCCACCGCCATCGAGCGGCTGCAGCGCGCTGGCGCTATCGTCATGGGCAAGACCAACGTGCCTTTCCTCTCCGGCGATCTTCAGACCTATAATGATATTTACGGCACGACCAATAATCCTTGGGCGTTGGAATGTGGACCGGGCGGCTCTTCCGGCGGCTCTGCGGCCTCGCTTGCGGCGGGCTTTGCCGCTGCCGAATTCGGCTCCGATATTGGCGGCTCCATCCGCACGCCCGCGCATCTCTGCGGCGTGTTCGGCCATAAGCCCACCTTCAACATCGTGCCGAAGCGCGGGCACCTGCCCGGCCCCCCCGGCGCGCTCTCAGACAGCGATCTTTCCGTGGCAGGCCCGCTTGCCCGCAGCGCGGAGGATCTGCGTCTCCTGCTATCGCTTACCGCCGGGCCGGACTGGGACAATGCAGCGGGCTGGAAACTCGACCTGCCGCCTGCCCGCGCAAAGAGCCCGAAGGAGCTTCGTGTCGCTGTCTGGATCGAGGATGAGTTCTGCGACATCGACAAGGAAAGTGTGGGCCTCCTCACCAATGCCGCAAAGGCGCTTGAGGATGCAGGCGCCAATGTGGACTGGCAGGCGCGCCCTGCGCTCACGCTCGCCGAAATCACCGAATGTTATCTCGTCCTGCTCCATGCGCAGATCGGCGCGGGCATGCCGCAAAGCGTTCGCAATCACTGGGCGGAACTGCGCAAGAGTTTCGCCGCTGACGACAAGAGCCACGCCGCATTGCAAGCGATTGGCGGCACACTCTCGCTTGCCGAGCGCGTGATCTGGAAGGAAGTGCAGGCGCAGATGCGCTGGAAGTGGCATGAGTTCTTCAAGAGCTATGACGTGGTGCTCTCGCCCGTTCTGATGCGCACCGCGTTTGAGCATGACCACCAGTCGAACTGGCACAAGCGCGTGTTGGAGGTGAACGGCGTGAAGCGCCCCTATATGGATGTGCTTATCTGGGCCGGCCCCGCCGTTGTCGGCTATCTCCCCGCTTCTGTCGCGCCGGTGGGCGTGACAAGTGAGGGCAAGCCCGTCGGCATCCAGATCATCGGCCCGCATCTGGAGGATTACACAACAATTGCGGTGGCGGAGATGCTTGAAGAAATCCTTGGTGGTTTCACGCCGCCGAAGGGGTGGTGAGCGCGCCCTTTGACACTCTCTCCCCGCCCGTCCCATTATGCGGGAAATGCAGCCACACGCAGTCGAGGAATACTCGCATGAGCCTGTCTAACGCCGCCGTTCGCGACATCGAGACGGTGATCCATCCCTATACTAATCTCGATACGTTCCGCACGACCGGGCCGATGATCATCGAGCGCGGGGAAGGCATCTATGTCTATGACAATGGCGGCAACAAATATATCGAGGGGCTGGCCGGGCTCTGGTGCACCTCGCTCGGCTACAACGAGCAGGAGCTGATCGACGCGGCGACGGAACAGTTTCGTCAGGTGCCTTTCACGCATGTCTTTGGCGGCAAGAGCCATGAGCGCGCGGCGGAAGCGGCGGAACGCTTGAAGGCGATTGCGCCCCACGCGGCTTCCAAGGTTCTCTTCTGCGGTTCCGGTTCCGAAGCGAATGACCAGCAGGTGAAGCTTGTCTGGTATTACAACAACGCGCTGGGCCGCCCGAAGAAGAAGAAAATCATCTCGCGCAATCGCGGCTATCACGGCGTGACCATCGCTTCCGCCTCGCTGACTGGCCTGCCTGCGAACCATCGTGATTTCGATCTGCCGATTGAAGGCGTACTTCATACCGATTGCCCGCATTACTACCGCTATGCGGAGCCGGGCGAGACGGAAGACGAGTTCACGACCCGGCTTGCTAAGAACCTTGAGGATATGATTATCCGCGAAGACCCGGACACGGTTGCGGCCTTCATCGCCGAGCCGATCATGGGGGCGGGCGGTGTTGTCATTCCGCCTGCGGGCTACTTCGAAAAAATCCAGGCCGTTCTGAAGAAGTACGACATTTATTTCATCGCCGATGAAGTGATTTGCGGCTTTGCGCGCACGGGCAACATGTTCGGTTCCGAGACATTCAACATGAAGCCGGATTCAATCTCCGTCGCGAAGGCGCTTTCATCCGCCTATTTCCCCATCGCAGCCATCACGGTGGGCGAGGAGATGTATCAGGCGATGATCGACGAGAGCAAAAAGATCGGCACCTTCGGCCACGGCTTCACCTATACGGCCCATCCGGTGGGCGCGGCTGTTGCGGCGAAGACGCTCGAAATCTACGAGAAGCGCAACATTGTCGGCCATGTGCGTTCGGTGCAGGACGCCTTTGAAGGGCGCATCGCGCGGCTTGGAGACCACCCGCTTGTGGGCCATGCCCGCGCAAAAGGCCTGATCGGCGCGGTGGAGCTTGTCGCGGACAAGGCCTCGAAACGCAGCTTTGACGCAGCCGCAGGCATTGGTGCCGCCGTTGTGAATGCCGCCCAGAATCATGGCCTCATCGTGCGCGGCCTTGCGGGCGATATCGTCGCCTTCTGCCCGCCCCTCATCATCACCGAAGAACAGATCGGCGATATGTTCGACGCGATGGAAAAGGCGCTGGATGATGTGGAAGCCCATGTGACGAAGGAAGGCCTTCGCAACGCCTGATGCCCGAGCTTCGCTACCAGCTTGCCTTTGAAGGCACTGTCTCGCCGGAAGACGAGATGGGCGCGCGCATGTTGATTGATGCAAGCGCGGCCGTTTCCGCCGGTTGTGACCCCGCATTTGCGCAGGACGCTCCCGCCACGATCAATGCCGTGGTGGAGGCGGATGAATATGGCGGCTTCACAGAAACCGGCGAGATCAATTTTCGCGCAGGCACCATCCGCTACCAGTCGCGCGGCGAAGGCTTCATCGAGCCGACGATCGAGGATGACAAGCAGCAAGGCTGCGTCATCCGCGCCGTACAGGGAGGCACCGGCATTTTTGAGAATGCGAGCGGCTATATCGTCTCGACCTTCACGGTCAGCGAGAATGCCGTCATCCGAGACAGCCAGAGCGCGGCGATCTTCACAAAGTGAGGCCTGCGCGCCTAAACATGCTGGCCACCATTGATCTGGATTTCCGCGCCGTTTACATAGCTCGACTGATCCGTGCACAGAAAATATATCGTGCGGGCCACTTCCTCAGGCGTGCCGAGGCGGCGCATGGGAATTTCAGCGACGATCTTGTCTGTTCCCGGCGAGAGGATCGCCG
>NZ_JBATWS010000349.1:0-4131 GCF_049672805.1 Parvibaculum sp. | reverse complement strand
GGGAAGGAAAACGAGAGAGGTAACGTCAGTCATTCTTCCGGAGAAAATTGTTGCTGATGGCGGGAGTGTAAACGATCTCCCGCCATCGGTGAAATCTTGTGCGCAGTATGACAGACGGCTATTCCGCTGCCTTGCCGGAAAGCGCCCTGTTTGCCGCCTTCACCGCAGCACTTTCCTCTTCGAGATAAATCTCGCCGCCGGAATTACGGAACTTGTCGGACATTTCCGCCATACCGCTTTCTGCATAATCGCGCACTTCCTGCGTGATCTTCATGGAGCAGAATTTCGGCCCGCACATGGAGCAGAAATGCGCGACCTTGTGCGCTTCCTTGGGCAGCGTCCGGTCGTGAAACTCGCGCGCACGTTCCGGATCAAGCGAGAGGTTGAACTGGTCCTCCCAGCGGAACTCGAAACGCGCCCGGGAAAGCGCATCATCGCGGAGCTGCGCTGCCGGATGTCCCTTTGCAAGATCGGCGGCATGCGCGGCGATCTTGTAGGTGATGACACCTTCCTTCACATCCTGCCTGTCCGGCAATCCGAGGTGTTCCTTCGGCGTCACATAGCAAAGCATCGCCGTGCCAAACCAGCCGATCATCGCAGCGCCGATACCGCTCGTGATGTGGTCATAGCCCGGCGCAATGTCAGTCGTGAGCGGCCCGAGCGTGTAGAAAGGCGCGCCACCGCAATGCTTGAGCTGCTTGTCCATATTGACCTTGATCTTGTGCATCGGCACATGACCCGGCCCTTCGATCATCACCTGACAGCCCTTCGCCCAGGCGATCTGCGTCAGTTCGCCCAGCGTTTCGAGTTCGGCAAACTGCGCTTCGTCATTGGCATCGGCTATGGAGCCCGGGCGAAGCCCGTCACCCAACGAGAAGGAAACATCATACTGCCGCATGATGTCGCAGATTTCCTCGAAATGTTCGTAGAGGAAACTTTCCTTGTGATGCGCGAGGCACCACTTCGCCATGATGGAGCCGCCACGGCTGACTATGCCGGTAACACGCTTTGCCGTGAGCGGCACATAGGCAAGGCGCACACCCGCATGGATGGTGAAATAGTCTACGCCCTGCTCTGCCTGCTCGATCAGCGTGTCGCGATAAACCTCCCATGTGAGATTTTCGGCAATGCCATCCACTTTTTCGAGTGCCTGATAGATCGGCACGGTACCAATCGGCACCGGCGAATTGCGGATGATCCACTCCCGTGTGTTGTGAATGTTGCGGCCCGTCGAGAGGTCCATCACATTGTCCGCGCCCCAGCGGATCGCCCAGACCATCTTGTCCACTTCTTCGGCGACGGATGACGCCACGGCAGAATTGCCGATATTCGCGTTGATCTTCACGAGGAAGTTGCGGCCAATGATCATTGGCTCAAGTTCAGGGTGATTGATGTTCGCGGGAATGATGGCGCGTCCGGCGGCCACTTCCGACCGCACAAATTCCGGCGTGATGAACTCGGGAATGTTCGCGCCGAAGCTTTCGCCTTCTGCAATCCTGTGTGCGGCATTTTCGAGCGCGCGCTTGCGGCCCATATTCTCCCGCTCGGCAATGAAGGCCATTTCAGCCGTGATGATGCCTGCCTTCGCATATTCATATTGCGTGAGCGGCTTGCCGGGCAGACCCCGGCGCGGGCGATGCGCAATCGGAAAGGCAGGGGCAAGATGCGTCTCGCTGACATTGCCATTGTCTTCCGGCTTCACCTTCCGGCCGTCATAAAGTTCAGTGCCGCCCCGCGCTTCGATCCATGCTTCGCGGATGCGCGGCAGACCCTTTTCGAGATCGATCTGCGCTGTCGGGTCCGTATAGGGACCGGACGTGTCATAGACGCGCACCGGCGGCTCCATCGCAGACGGGTGAAGCTCAATCTCGCGGAAGGGAACGCGCAGATCAGGAAAGCCCGCGGGCGATGTGAAAACCTTGGTGCTGGCAGGCAGTGGCCCGGTGGTCACCTTCGGGAGCGTGTTTTCGGGAAGGCTCATTTGCTTACTCCTTGGCGGCCTGTTTGACGGTGACGCTGGCAACAAGGCCGGCAAGGGCGACCGCAAATGCGACGCCGATAATCACCGTCAGAAAATCAAAGGGAATGTTGGTTTGGGCAGCGGCGCTTTCGCTCGGCGCGATCAGCTTGCCGAAGAAACTCGGATAGAGCATGCCCGCCGTTGCGCCCCAGGCGCCTGCAAAGGCGGCGCGGCGCGCATGTGTGTCCTGCGCCATCAGGAGCGCCGTCACGACGAGCGGGATACCGATAAAGAAATCATCAGCAACGAAGAGAAAGGGGCGGCCCATGCCCCAGCTTCGGATCGCTTCACCAATCATCAGCGAAGCGCCCAGAATGCCCGCTATCCAGCGCCAGAAAATCATCCTCTCCTCCTCGCCATAGGCGAGTCGCGACCGGAAAAAGGCGGGATATGACTTGCAACGCTGTTCCCGTCCCTTCGCCGGCATGACCCGGATCAGGTTCTAAGGGTGGTGGCCTGCGACAGGTCCATCTCAGCCGATTGCAATCGGCCCCCCTCGGTATGGATCGAGTGTGCCCCCTCGCGCGCTAAAGGTAAAGGGGAGGCAGTTGCGCGTTCCGGGTGTAGGGTGGTGAAGGATCAGGAGGACAGGAGGAGAAGATGGACAAGACCGCCGCACTGACCGGGCTTCTCGGTATCGACCTGCCCATTCTGCAAGCGCCCATGGCAGGCGCTGCAACGCCCGCCCTTGCCGCTGCCGTATCAAATGCGGGCGGTCTTGGTGCTCTTGGTGTTGCCATGATGCCGCCCGAGATGCTGCGCCAGGAAGTTGCGACCTTGCGCACAATGACCAATGGCAGCTTCAACCTCAATTATTTCGTCCACGACGAACCCGACCTCTCGACCTATGACGCAGCGCCCATGCGCGCAGCCCTTGCGCGGCATTACGCGGAACTGGGTCTGGGCGACGTCCCCGCCCCTTCCGTTCCCTCACCAGCCTTCAACGAGGAAGCACTCGCGCTGCTGCTCGAACTTCGCCCGCGCGTGGCGAGCTTTCATTTCGGCCTTCCCGCGCCCGACATTGTGGATCGGCTGAAAAAGGCAGGCATGGCAGTCATCGGCAGTGCAACGACAGCGGCAGAAGCACGCGCGCTGGAAAAAGGCGGCGCAGATGCCATCATCGCGCAAGGCCATGAAGCAGGCGGCCATCGCGGTACCTTTCTCGATCATGTCGATCTCGGCACGGTCGGAACGCTGGCATTGGTGCCGCAAGTTGTCGATGCGGTGAATGTGCCCGTCATCGCAGCGGGCGGCATCGGCGATGAGCGTGGCATCGCTGCTGCCTTCATGCTGGGCGCGGCAGGTGTACAGCTTGGCACCGCCTATCTGCTCTGCCCGGAAGCGCAGGTGCATCCCGTCCACCGCAAGGCACTCAGCGAAGCTTCCGACCACTCGACTGTGGTGACGAAACTCTTTTCCGGCCGCCCTGCCCGCGCCATCCGCACAAGGCTGACCGAAGACCTTCATCCCTACGAGCATCAGGCAGCACCCTTCCCCGCGCAGCGTCCCCTTGTTGCACCGCTGACCAGCGCGGGCGCAAAATCGGAACGCGCCGAATTCATGCAGCTCTGGTCCGGCCAGGCGGCGCGGCTTGCAAAAGCCGAACCGGCAGGAGAAAAAACCACACGGTTGATGTCTGAAGCATACAGGCTGATGGGTCGACAAGCCGTGGAAGCGCAGGCGCGGACAAAAGGGAAGACGCAATGACCATCGAAATTGCCATGCTCTTCTGGGCCTCCGTACTGGGCATTGCGCAAGTGTGTCTCTATGGCCTTGCCTATGTTCGACAGGAAGGGCTAGGCGCTACCGGAATGGTTGATGAACCACGCCCCGCCACAGGCTTTGCCGGGCGAATGGAGCGCGCGCTCCGAAACTTTCTCGAAACCTTCCCCATTTTCGCAGCGGTGGTGCTCGCGGTTTATGCGACCGAGAGGACCAGTTTCTGGAGCGAAATCGGCACACAGATCTATTTCTGGGCGCGGCTTGGCTATCTGCCAGCCTACGCGGCGGGCCTGATGTGGCTGCGCACATTGATTTGGCTGATCGCGCTTTCCGGCATTGTTCTCTGCATGGTGCCGCTTTTCGACAAGGCGCTGCTCATGGTGCTGATG
>NZ_JBATWS010000348.1:0-2929 GCF_049672805.1 Parvibaculum sp. | reverse complement strand
GCTCACTGCAGTTCCAGACCCGCGAGATCATCCTTCGCTCGCCACTCCTCAAGTATCTTGATGAAGGCGATGGAACCGGCGCCATAGGAGCCGTTGCGGATAGCCGCGCTAGAGGGCTGGCCCTCATTGTTGTAGTAGCCGGGTGTGCATTCTTCGAGATAACGCCGGTTGAAAACCGCGACCCTCATCACCTCTTCCACCCAGGCATCTTCCGCTTCCTGCGTGGTCTCCACGACGCGGGCCTGGCTGCTCAGGCATTTCTGCACGATGTAGGAAAGGTGCTTCGACTGCTCATTCAGCATATGCGGATAGTTGGCGGTGAAGCCTGCCTGCGCATTGGAAACGATGAAGCAGTTGGGGAAGCCGCGCGTATGCATACCATGCAGCGAGGACACGCCGTCCTTCCACTTTTCGGTGAGGGTGAGGCCGTTCCGGCCATAGATTTCAAAGCCTGCGCGGCGCGTATAGCCGGTGCCCACTTCAAAGCCTGTGGCATAGATCAGGCAGTCGATCTCATATTCCTTCCCGTTCGCGATCACTGCATTCTCGGTGATGCGTTCAACGCCTCGCCCTGCCGTATCGACGAGATGAACATTGGGACGGTTGAAGGTCTGGAGATATTCGTCATGGAAGCAGGGGCGCTTGCAGAACTGGTTGTACCAGGGCTTCAGCGCCTCGGCGGCGACAGGGTCCTTTACGACGCTGTCCACACGCGCGCGGATTGATTCCATTTTCTTGAAGTCAGCAAGCTGGATGACTTCGCCGAGTTTTTCCGGCGCAAGGCCCTTCGGGTTCTTGCGCGCCATCACCAGAAGATTGCCGATGATGTCGGTCCAGCCATCATTGACGAGATCGACTTCCTGAAAGCCGCCGGAGACAAGCGTATTGAAATTATCCATGCGCTTCTGCTGCCAGCCGGGCTCAAGGCTCTTCACCCATTGCAGATCGGTCGGTCGGTTGTTGCGCACATCGATGGAAGACGGCGTGCGCTGGAAGACATAGAGTTCCTTTGCCCATTCGCCGAGATGCGGCACACATTGCACGGCCGTTGCGCCCGTGCCGATGATGCCGACGCGCTTGTCCTTCAGCCCTTCAAGGCCGCCATTGCAGTCGCCACCCGTGTAGCCATAATCCCACCGGCTGGTATGAAACGAATGGCCTTTGAAACTTTCAACGCCGGGAATGCCGGGCAGCTTCGGGCGATGCAGCGGGCCGCTGGCCGTGACAATGAAGCGGGCGCGGATGGCGTCCCCCCGGTTGGTGTGAACGATCCAGCGGGCGGCATTGTCATCCCAGCGCATCTCCGTCACTTCGGTCTGGAAGAGCGCATTATCATAAAGGCCGAAATGGCGGCCGATGGCACGGCTGTGCTCGAGAATCTCGGCGGCCTTCGAGTATTTCTCGACCGGCATGTAGCCGACTTCCTCGAGAAGCGGCAGATAGATATAGGATTCAATATCGCAGGCGGCACCGGGATAGCGGTTCCAGTACCATGTGCCGCCGAAATCACCGCCCTTCTCAATCAGGCGGACCCGCTCTACGCCTGCTTCACGCAGGCGGGCACCGGCAAGCAGGCCGCCAAAGCCGCCGCCGACAACCACGACATCGACTTCATCTGACAGCGGGTCCCGCTTGAAGCCCGGCTCGACATAGGGGTCTTCGAGGTAATGCGCGAACTGTCCCTTGATCTCGACATATTGCTCATTGCCTTCTTTGCGGAGGCGCTTGTCGCGCTCGGCGCGGTACTTCTCTTTCAGAGCCTTCGGATCGAAGCCCAGTTCTTCCTCGCTCAGCGCGTTTGCCTGGTCCGCCATTGTCTCCCCTTCCGATTTATTCGGGCTTCGCCCATTTCATGTTGGGAAGAATGATAATGGCTCCTTACTATCTGTCAAAAGGTCTTGGCAGGTCACAAGAAAACCAAGGGTAGCCGCAGGGTAAAGCGACCTATCACAGATCGCCCTCAAAAAATGTGGGCCCCGCCTTGCGACGGAGCCCGGAAGATGTGCTGAAGCCCTGGCGATCAGCCGTAGCGATAAGGCGCACCGGCCTTGCGCATGGTGTCGGCATACTTCTTGAGGATTTCGACAACCCGTGCGTTGCGCGGGGAGCGAGCGGCGATCTCGTCCCAGAACTTCAGGGCTTCGTCTTCCACCTTTTTCCATTCGGATTCGGGAATGGTGGTCAGTTCGAGCTTGCCGCCCGTGGTGCGGTAATGGGCTTCGCCCCACCAGTACCAGTGCTGGCGGTAATAATGCGAGCTGTCCATCGTCAGCTTAAAGAGCGTTTTCAGATGCTCGGGCAACGCATTCCACTTTTCGGTGTTGGCGATGTAGGAACCGGCCCATGCACCGGAAATATTGTTGGTCAGATAGTATTTGTTGATGTCTGCCCAACCGACTGTGTAGGTCTCGGTCGCGCCGCACCAGGCAACGCCGTCGAGTTCGTTTGTCTGAATGGCGACTTCAATGTCTTCCCAAGGCAGAGTGACGGGCACCACGCCGAAGCGCTCAAGGAACTTGCCACCTGTCGGGAAGGTGAAGACGCGCAAGCCCTTCAGATCTTCAAGCGAGCGGATCGGCTTTGTCGTCACAAAGTTGCACGGGTCCCAGGCGCCTGTGCTGAGCCATGTGACGCCCTCGACTTCGGCATAGGCTTCTTCCCAGATTTCGCGAAGTCCGTACCACTCCCACAAGACGGGCACATCGAGGCCGTAGCGGGAGGCGAAGGGGAAGTAGGCACCGAAGACTGACACATCAACCGGCGCGGCCATGGAGTCATCGTCGCTCTGCGCGGCAGCGATCGTTCCGCGCTGCACGGCACGGAAAAGCTCGCCCTGCGGCACAAGCTGATCTGCCGTGTAAAGCTCGATAATCATCTCGCCATTCGCCGCCTTGTTGAAAGCGTCGATGGAGGGTTTGATGACGTGCTC
>NZ_JBATWS010000347.1:0-7031 GCF_049672805.1 Parvibaculum sp. | reverse complement strand
CGGCGATTATAGTTGAAGGGTTCATAGAGGCCGCGCAGCACGGAGAAGAGCGCCATGTTCTGTCCCCAGCGCACCCCGAACTCCATGACAACACCATGCACAGGCACGATCATCTCATAGAGCTTCTGCATGAAGAGGATGCGCGACAGCGTCTGCCGCGTGAGATAGAGGCCGAGATTGTCGAGCAACTCGCCATCGGGAATGGCAGCACTGCGCAGCCGCGCCGCAAGCTGATGCTTGTTGTCCTTTTCCGCTGCCGTGGAGCCGCCAAGCGTATGGATCTTCGGTGCCGTCATGAGTCCCCCCGTGGCTCAGGCGTCATAAAGCAGGTGAGCGAGCGGCCAAGGCCGACCCGCGCCAATGCGGCGTAGAACTCGTTTGCGGCAGCATGGCCCTGCTTGCCGAGGAAGAGCTCCATCGCAATCCGCGCGCGATGCGCTGCCGGGCCTTTCGTGGAATCCTCCACATAGTTCGACCCTTCATGGAGAGGGAAGAAGTCGATCGGAAAGTCGCTGACCATCTCGCGGCAGGCCCAACCGGTTTCCGCCGCCACGCGTTGCAGGCTTTCACCATCGAAATAGGCGAGATGATCCGGCAGCGCGATCCAGAAGCGGCGGGAAATGAACTTCTCCTCCAGCAACATCTCCTGATAGGCGCTGCCATCATTCGGCACAGTGACGATGAGGACGCCGTCCTGTTTCACCAGCCCGCGCAGTCGCGCAAACAGGCCGAGCGGATCGCGGACATGCTCAAGCACATGGGTAAGCCAGACAGCATCATAGTGCTGCCCTTCACTTACCTTTTCATCGAGCAGCGCGAAGAGGTCGCCGGTACGCATATGGGGCAAAAGGTCGGGATGCATGGCTTCGATCCCGGCCGAGCTATGGTCCAGCCCTTCAACCTGCCAGCCGTGCCGTTTGAACCAGGCGAGGGCGAAGCCTTCTCCGCAACCAACATCCAGAAATGATCCCGACCCTGCACCGCCGCGCAGCCGGTCGAGCAGGAAGGCCTTTTGCGCGATCTTGAGATCGAAATAGTCGCGCTCTGCCTGCGGATAGGTCTTGCGATAATTGCCCTGCCCCGTCTGGTAGTAGCGCTCGGCATAATAGGCGCGCAGCTCATCCGCCGATGGCATCAATGCGGCTTGCAGAAAGCCGGTCTCGTGGCGCTTCAGTCGGCCATCGTCCATGCGAACGATCCTTCCTCCCGGGTGCAGGCGCTGGGCGCGTGATTTCCCCCAAAACTCTCTTACTTCCTTACCGCCCAAATGGGAAAAACATGGTTAAGATTTTATGGCGCGGGATCGGCAAGGGCGACCCGGCATCGAATTGGTAAGGATTAGCAAACTATGATGCCCGAAATGCGCTGCCGGAACGGCTCCGGCAGTGGCGGCTTTTCAGGCGGGCTTTGAGGCCATGTTCATCGACAGGATAGAAGTGGGTGCGGGCCACCGGCCCTTTGTCATTGCGGAAATGTCCGGCAATCACAACCAGTCGCTCGACCGGGCGCTCGCCCTTGTGGATGCGGCGGCGGATGCAGGCGCCCATGCGCTGAAGCTGCAAACCTATACCGCCGACACGATGACGCTGGATCTTTCGACGGACGGTTTCTTCATCGACGACCCGGAAAGCCTTTGGCAGGGCCAGTCGCTTCATGCGCTTTATCAGAAAGCCTATACGCCCTGGGAGTGGCACGAGCCGATCTTCGAGCGCGCAAAGGCGCGGGGAATGGTCGCCTTCAGTTCGCCTTTCGATGAAACGGCGGTGGACTTCCTCGAAGGACTTGGCGCACCCTGCTACAAGATCGCCTCTTTCGAGGTGACAGACCTGCCGCTCATCCGCAAGGCCGCCGCGACGGGAAAGCCGCTCATCATTTCGACCGGCATGGCAACGGTGGTGGAAATCGGCGAGGCCGTGGAAGCTGCGCGCAGCGCAGGCTGCCGCGATCTCATGCTGCTGAAATGCACCAGCACCTATCCCGCAACGCCCGAGAACACGAATATTCTGACCATCCCCCATATGCGGGATCTCTTCGGCTGCGAAATCGGTATCTCCGACCACACAATGGGGATCGGCGTCTCCGTGGCGGCCGTGGCGCTTGGCGCAAGCGTGATCGAAAAACACTTCACGCTGGCGCGGGCCGATGGCGGTGTGGACGCGACATTCTCGCTCGAGCCTCACGAACTTGCCGCTCTTGTGGTCGAATCCGAACGCGCCTTCCAGTCGCTCGGCGAGGTACGCTACGGCTCCATCGATGCGGAGCGCACATCGCTCTCCCATCGCCGCTCGCTCTATATCGGCGAGGATATGAAGGCGGGCGACATTCTCACGGAAAAGAACCTCCGCCGCATCCGTCCCGGCCTCGGGCTTGCACCGAAATTCTACGACGAACTGCTCGGCCGCCGCGTCAATCGCGACCTTGCGAAGGGAACGCCGGTGAGCTGGGACATTATCGGTTAATGCCTCCGTCCGGCGGCACTGTTTTTCGATAACTCTCCTTTAACCACAACGACATAGCCCGAAACGGGACGCTGCGAACTGGCGCGCAACTTGCGCTCTCACGAACTGACTGTCGCAATCGGATACAGCCAGGCGTGAATACAGTGAGCACGATCGAGAAACATCTGACGGCCTTCGGCGAAGCAACCCCCGTTGCTCTCCCCTCCCTCGAAGGCGTTGCAATTCCCCGCCGCCGCGAAAAGACGAAGGGCACCCGCCTGACGCCGCTCGCCGACCGCTTCATGTTGCTGGTTGGCGATTTCGCCGCATTGGCGCTGGCGCAGATCATCGCGGCCTCCATCGCTTTCGGCGTGAATGTGCGGATTTTCAACACGGAATTCGCCGCTTTCGCACCTGACGAGCTGATTGGCCGCCTCATCACGGTTGGCTTCCTCATTCTGCTCCCGATCCTCTGGTGGGGTGCAAAGGGCCATTACTCAAAGCGCACGCCCTTCTGGACGGAAGCCAAGGAAATCGTGAAGGCGGTTGCCCTTGTCGCGCTGGTTGATGGCTTTGTGCAGTATGTGACGAAAGATTATTTCTCCCGTCTCTGGATGATCCAGGCCTGGCTCTGGGCGCTTCTGCTGCTGCCAATGGCCCGTATCGGGATGAGACATGTCCTGAAGCGGTACGGCAGCTGGACCGCGCCCGTACTGCTGATCGGCGCAAAAGAACACACGGATGAAGCCGCTCAGGTTCTCGAGGATGAACCCTATCTCGGCTATGAAGTGGCCGGCGCGCTCGACCTTGCCGACCTCACCTCCGACGAAAATGCCTCGAATCCGGCAAGCCTGCTCTATCAGGCGGGCGGCCAGCTCTCCGCCGCCCTTCGCCTTGCCTGCGAGCGGTATGGCGCGCGCTTCGTGGTCCTTGCACCCTCGCCCGAAGAAATGGGCCACCTCGACAATATCCTGCGCGCCCTGCACCGCGCCCGCATCGCCTTCTCCATCGTACCGCCTGTGAAGGGCATTGGCGTGATGGCGCTTGAGACGGGTAACTTCTTCAGCCACGACCTCGTGATGCTGACGCTGGCCGACAATCTCAATCGGCCCATGTCGCGCATCGTGAAGCGCAGCTTCGACCTTGTGGTCGCAAGCCTTGCCCTGGTGATGCTCGCCCCCTTCTTCTGGGCCGTCTCCGCGCTTATCCGTCTCGATGGCGGCCCGGCCTTTTATAGTCATCGCCGCGTGGGCGAAAAGGGCCGTGAGTTCATGTGCCGGAAGTTCCGCACTATGCATGTGGAAAGCGATGCGATCCTGAAGTCGCTTCTGGAGACCAACCCGCAGGCCGCCGCCGAATGGGCCCGCGACCAGAAGCTGCGCAACGATCCCCGCGTAACGCCGATTGGCGCCTTCCTCCGCAAGACGAGCCTTGATGAACTGCCGCAGCTCATCAATGTGATCCGTGGCGAAATGAGCCTTGTCGGCCCGCGCCCCGTGACCTATTCGGAAGTGCTGCGCTATGGCGAAGACGCAGAATATTACCTCTCTGCAAAGCCCGGCATCACCGGCCTCTGGCAGGTGAGCGGGCGCAATGAGACGACCTATATGCGCCGCGTGCAGCTTGATGCCTGGTATGTGAAGAACTGGTCGCTCTGGCAGGACATTGCGATCCTCTTCAAGACCGTCCCGGCCGTGCTGCTCCGTCGGGGTGCCTGCTAAAGCTCAGGCTTCCTCGCCCGATCCCTGCGATGCGCCGCGTGCCCTAGCGCGGCGCCTACGCTTTTTCTCCTCCCGGGCCTGCCAGCGGCGACCGATCCGCACGATCGTCACCCGCCGCCAGCGCCGCCCGCGCGGATTGTCCAGCGTCAGAATGGTAAGCCCCACCGGAATGGCGACCACGCCGCCCGGCGGCCCCGGAATGAGCCCGACAAGGATGAGCACGATGCCGGTGCTGATCCGGCCGACCCGGCTTTTCGGCACGGGAATCCGGTATTTGCCAACCTTGATTCTCATCGAAACCGGCCTGATCCCCCTTTTTTCTCGCCCGAGCGCGGCCATTCGCCATGGGAGAAACGCTGACAAACTTCTTTTCCGGCGGCTAAACTGTTTAAATCTGGCACAATCCGTTTGATGACAGCCGCGCATCGGAAGACCGTGCACGAGAAGAACCGGAAGGAGGGCCCATGTCCACCCCCCGCAGCGAAACGCCGAGCCTGAGCCGCAGCGAAATTCCCTTCGCCGCGCGCAACCGCCACTTCAAGGCCGGGCAGGAGAAATATTGGTACAATGGCGACCCTGCCGTCTCGGCCTATTTCAACGCGCTCTCCGCGCTTTTTCCGGCAGGCGAAACCTTCTTCTGCGATTCCGTGCGCGCGCTCCGGGACCGGGTCGATGATCCGAAGCTTCTGGCTGAAGTGAAAGAATTTCTCGCGCAGGAAGCCATCCATTCGCGCGAACATCACATCTACAACAAGCGCATCACCGAGCAGGGCTATCCGATGGACAAGCTCGAACGGCGGTCAGAGCAGATGCAGGCGATGGGTCGCCTCCTGCCGAAGAAGCTGCAGCTTGGCCTCACCATTGCGCTGGAGCATTACACGGCCATCATCTCCGATTGCCTGCTCGATGTGCGCGGGCATTTCGCCGCGCATGTCACGCCAACAGATTATGAATTCTGGATCTGGCATTGCGTCGAGGAGACAGAGCACAAATCAGTTGCCTACGATCTGTTGAGGGCCGTCACCTCGCCGCTCGGCTTCTATTTCATTCGCGTCTTTTCGCTTTTCGCGACCACACTGAGCTTCAACGCGATCCTGATGTGGCATATCTGGACCTTGCTTAAGGTGGACGGACTGCAATGGAATGCACGGGCCTGGGGCCGCATCCTCCATTATCAATGGGTCTTTCCCGGCGCATGGCGCGTTTGCTTCCCGGCTTGGCTTGCCTGGCTCAAGCCCGGCTTCCATCCGTGGCAGGACGATAATCGCGAGCATGTCGCGACATGGAAAGCCGAGAACGGCGAGACCGAAAACGCCAGCGCGGCCTGAGGCTAAAGTTCAATCACCCGACAGCGCGTCCCGTCAAAGGATCAGCGACGTGATCCCTATCGCGCCGAGGGCGAGGAACATGCCATAGGCGACGGGAACGAACTTGCGGAACCTCCGCCTGTTCCAGAACCGCTGCACCGTCTTGTGCGGAAGGATGGCGGCAAGAGCCGACAGACCTTCCTCTTCCCCGTCCTCATCATCGAGAATGCGCACCTGCGCCGCAATCATGGCACCGCGATGGGTGACGAGCCGAGCGCATTTGATTTCGCCCGATATCCGGCTCGACGAGCGCAGAATGACCTCGCCCGCGCATTCCAGCATGCCGTCGAATGTGCCCGCGATTTCCGCGCGCAACACGGAAGCCTGACCCTCGACCCGGCCCGTTGCGCCAATGGAAAGCTGCGTTGCCCGCAGATCGGCATTGACGGCTGCTCCATCCACAAACATCGCGCCCTGCGTCTCGAAGGAACCTTCGAGCACGCTGTTCTCACCGATGGTGATGTCCTCATTCCCGGCGCGCAGCAATCGCACCGGCATATCGCCGCGGCGCGGCTGAACATTGTCCTGCCTCACGCCCGGCTGATCGGCAGGAGCCGATGCCCTGACTGTTTCGCTGAGTGCCACGTTTCATCTCCTGTTCGCGTTTGTCCCGTACGCCGAGCCGGAATCATCCGACCAGCCACGCGACAAGACTGCGCCTATGTCGCTGTGAAATCCTTTCCAAAAACAGGAGATAAATCCGGTCCGGCGAGAACCGCGCGGCGAGCCGCACCAATATGGAGGGAAGCTACCGAGACAGAGCGAGCCTCATGCAGCTTGGGCGGGTTCCATCAATTTGCTATGACCTTGGTGGATCGTATTTTTGAGGGTTTCGGGGTAGGATCGATGGTGCTTGTTCAGCCAACCGACATTTCGGGCGTTCTCGTCATTTTACCCAAGCGGCATGGCGACAGGCGGGGCTATTTTTCGGAAACTTATAACCGGCAATCGCTCGCAGAAGCCGGGATCCATTTCGATTTTGTACAGGACAATGAGTCCCTTTCAGCCGAAGCGGGGACGATCCGGGGGCTTCATTTCCAGGGCCCTCCCTTTGAGCAAACCAAGCTTGTCCGGGTTTTGTCAGGCGCGATATTCGATGTGGCCGTTGATCTGCGCCGGGGGTCACCCACTTATGGCGCCCATATAGGGGTTCACCTCACCGCTGAGGAGGGCAACCAGCTGCTGATCCCTGCCGGGTTTGCGCATGGGTTTTGTACGCTTGAGCCCGATACGCGCGTCTTTTACAAGGTTGATAAGCATTATTCGGCGGCCCATGATGCAGGACTGATCTGGAACGATCCTGAAATCGGCATCAAATGGCCGATCCCCGGCCAGCAAGCGATTTTGTCGGAGAAGGACAGCCAGTTGCCGGGGTTTGCGACCTTCGAAAGCCCTTTTATCTTTGATAGCCACGGATAAGGCCGGGGTTGGGGGGAGTTCATGCGTGTGTTGGTGACGGGTGGAGCGGGCTTTATCGGGTCAGCGCTCATCCGGCTGATCATTGC
>NZ_JBATWS010000346.1:0-1515 GCF_049672805.1 Parvibaculum sp. | reverse complement strand
CTTGACCGGGCGATTGCGGCCGGATCCGGTGCATCCGAACACGCATGTCAACATGAGCCAATCCACCAACGACGTCATCCCTTCCGCCATGAAAATGGCGATCGGTGGAGAGCTGAATGCCCTTGCGGAGGTCCTCACAGGCCTGACGGAGGCCATATCCCGAAAAGAGAGAGAATACGCAGGCGTCGTCAAACTCGCCCGCACCTGTCTTCAGGACGCGCTGCCCATCACCTTCGGCCAGCAGTTCTCGGGATACCGAGCCGCATTCGAGCGGCAGGCGGCCGGACTTCGGATTCTCGAAGATGGTTGCCTGGGTTTGCCGCTCGGGGCCACCGCGGTTGGAACCGGTCTTGGCGCTTCCACGCAGTATCGGGCCTTCATCTTCGACGAATTGCAGGCCCTGACCGGCAAGCGCTATCATGCCGACCCCAACCTCTTCGATGCCTTGCAAAATGCGGATTTCTGGATCCGCGTCTCGGCGTGGCTGAAGACGATTGCGGTGACCCTGTCCAAGCTCGCGTCCGATCTACGGCTTATGGCGTCGGGCCCTCGTGCCGGTCTCAACGAAATCACTCTGCCGGCGGTGCAGCCTGGTTCGTCCATCATGCCTGGGAAGGTCAATCCTGTCCTGCCGGAGATGATCATGCAGGTCGCCTTCCGGGTGATCGGCAACGATGCCACGATTACCCGGGCAGCTGAAGGCGAACTCGATCTCAATGTTTGGGAATCCATCATTCTAGAGGGTCTGAGCGAATCCATCCGGCTGATGCGACATGCGATCCCGCTTTTCGTTTCCGGCTGTGTGACGGGTATCGAGGTCAATTCTGCCCGCGGATCTGCGGACGCATTCTCCTCACTCGCACTCGCGACGGTGCTTGCCGATATTTTTGGCTATCCTGCTGCGTCGCGCGTCGCACGACATGCGAGAAACCTCGGCCTCTCAATCTCCGAATCCGCAGTTGATTGCGGTCTGATAAACCAAAAAGATGCGGACCGTCTGTTCGATAACGTGTCCATCTATGCCAATGTTGAACAGAGCGAAGCTATCATCAGTGAAGTTCGAGCATCAGCTCCGCAAGCTTCGACTTCATCGTCATGAATGCTTTGCCTCAATCCATTACCATTCTGTCGGCTATGGATCGGCAGTACCTTGCTCGGGCTTTTTACCTGGGTAATACCGTTCGCTTTGAGACTTGTCGCACTCTTCACGCCAATGGCGCTGACACGGTCGTCTTGAAGGCGGTCGTCTTTCCGCGGGCTTGGCGCAAAAGCCGGCAGCGTTGATTGTAATTGGATTTTACATTACTATTTGTGCAACAATCCTGCCGGAGGCTAAAATGGCATCGCTTGCAATTACGGCGAAGGGGCAGGTCACTCTGAAACGAGACCTGCTGCAACATCTCGGGTTGAAGCCGGGAGAACGCGTTGAGTTTGAAAAGCTGCCCAACGGTGAGCTGCGGGTGCGGGCGGCGCGTCCGACCGGCACGATTGACGGCTTTCTTCATGCGCTTGATG
>NZ_JBATWS010000345.1:0-6063 GCF_049672805.1 Parvibaculum sp. | reverse complement strand
GTACAGTCGAATAGATTTATATAGAAATTTGAATACAAATTTATATAAACGGAATACGTAACGATCTATTTTGGAACGAGGACCAATATTTCTTATATATTCAGCGTTTAATCTTTGAAATTTACCTTTTGTTCAGCCGTTACTCTGCCTAATCGCCTTGTCATTGCCGAAAGCACCAAGGATTGGTCCATCCGGCAGAGGGGCTGGGGCATGCCCATGACACTTCGCACGTTCCAGAACTCGAACAAGCGGGTATGTGATGAAACGCAAGAAAACGAGTGTGAGCCTCATCGAGGCCGACCAGATTGTAGCAACGGCGCTGGAGAGACTATTTCTCAAGGAAAGAACCGAGATCCATCATCTTCCGTCTGACTTCGCAGAACGTCCGGACGATGAAATGGCTTATGAGCTCAACCACTCCTTCGGCGCGCTCATCGGTTCTACGGAAAATGCCGAAGAACTCGTTCGCCGTCTGCGGGCTGGTGGTTGTACTGTGCCCATCATCGTTCTCATCGATCATCGATGCAGCCAGAGCACCATTCAGCTCCTGAATGCCGGCGCTGACGATGTGATGGTGAAGCCTGTGAATGCTGCTGAAGTGCTGGAGAGAATGGCTGTCATCACACGTCGGACTTTCGGCCACCAGACAACCGGCATCCAGATCGGCGAGATCACCGCCTATTTTGACGGACACGACCCCGAGGTGGACGGGAAACGCATCAAGCTCAGCCACCGCGAACACACGATCTTCACGCAGCTTGCCTTGCGCGTTGGCCGCGTCGTCTCCAAGGAGACGATCTATGACGCGGTTTACGGTATGCGTGACACGCAACCGTTCGACAAGGTGGTGGATGTCTATATCTGCAAGCTGCGCAAGAAGCTTGCGGCGCATACGTCTGGCGGCTGTTACATCGAAACGGTCTATGGCCGCGGCTACAAGCTGGACGCCCCCTCGGCGGCAAGCCTGCCCGATATGGCAGAGGACATTATCGAGGAAGCCGAACCGAAACGCGCTGTCGGCTGAGGCACCCACAAAAGAAAGACGGGCCCCAAGCGGGCCCGTTCTCTTTTGTCGTGTCGATGAAGCAGCAATCAGAAAATGGCTGACCCGTCCTGGCCAAGCCGATGCCACAGATCGCGCAGCAGATGGGCTACCACCCGCTCCATATCATAGCCGGCTTCCGGCACGATCCTCTCCAGCGTGCAGAAGCGGCGGCTGCCCTCTCGCGTCATGTAGAAGATGACATTGTAGAAAGGGCCACGCCATGTGAACTCAAGCTGCACCATGGGCGGTGAGTTCCAGTCGAGGCCGAACATGCCCTTGCCTTCAAATGTAACCGGGGCACTATTCGGCATGCTTTTCAGCACATCATCGACAACATCAATCAACACATCGCGGTAGCCATTGCGCAGCTCGCCGACGAAATGGGCGAGATCGACATCAAATATGTCCGCCATCGCTTCGCCAAGAACCTGCTCGAGCCCGGCGCAGATCAACCCGTCATAGGAGTGACTGGATGAAGATCCCTCGCTGCCATTGCGGCTGCCGGTAATGAGCGTGAGGGTGGGTCTGCGATGGTGTTGCGCCATACGAATATGCCTTTAGCCGAGTTCCCCGCCAAGATGCATCAGGCTCCGCTGGCGGGCGATCTCACGCGTGATCTGTTGCGCCGCCGCTTTTGGCATTTGCGCAAGGATCGGCGCCGCATCGCGTTCGCTCATCGCCATGACAATCGACACCACGATTGGCATATCGAGATCGGCGAGAATGGAAGCCGCCTCCCCTGCCTTCATATTACGATACAGATTAACAAGGCGTTGAATGTCCTGATCCTCCGCCGCCTTGCGCTGCTCAAGCAGCTTCTCCAGTTCCGTCTTCAGGGCTGCCAGATGATCTACCTGCTGATTGATCCGCAGTTCGGCCGCCTTAAGCTGTACCAACCTGTCTTCTGATGCAGCCGCCGTCATGGGACAGGTCGCCGGTACCATCGGAGCAGCGATTTCATCTTCCTTCTCTGACGCGATCACCTCCGCAGCGGGCGCGGCTTCCTCGACGGTGGCAAGATTCTCCGCCCATGGCCGCGGATGGTCACCGAAGCCCGGCACCGTGCCAGACTTCGCAATGGCCTGGCTCTGCTGCACGACCAGTTCCACATGAACGGGAAGTGCAAGCAGGATCGCCGTCAACGCAATCAGAGTAACACTGACTCTCATTTCAGCTCCCCGCTTCCTGCGATGCAGTCTGAGGCCCATAGAATGTAGCGAGCGCTTCGCTGAGAACCGCACCATGCCCCTGCCCGGCGGTTTCCGTGTCGCGAGCGCGATAATGCGTCGCGGCGCGCGTCGTGGCCTTTGCCCAGACGGGGGCTCGGATCGGCTCCGCAGGTTCATTGGCCGAGGTGGCAAGGCTCAGAATATCACGAACTGGCGCAGTCGGCTTTTCAATGACCGCCTGCTGCAACGAAACAGGCTTTGCCGCCTGAGCACGCTCCGCCACCTTCTGTTCAAATTTCAGATCAAGAAGCGCGCGCTCTATGTCTTTCTGCTTGGCGCTCGCGCGCGAAATGGCATTCTCAAGCGCATGGGCGGCCTGCCCTGCATCTTCCTTGAGCATTTGCAACGTACCGGACATCTCGACCGTCAGATCAGCGAAGCGGGCAATCGTGGGCGCAATCCCGTCCTGCCCTGACCGCAATGCCTGCAACCGGCGCGATACGACGAACATATATCCCGCACAGACAAGCAGCGCGACCAGAAGCACACCGTTAATCGCGAGCGATAGCATCGAAAAACTCCTTCTTCTGGTCGGTCGGCTCTTCTATCCGCACCGCGAGAGAGCCGTTGGATTGGCCCATTTCACCTTCATAGAGCGGAACGCCATTGCACATGAGCCGCGCCGATGGCTTGCCGACTGAAACAGGCAGCATGACCGTCATGCCCGGCTTCCAGCTGGCAACCTCGCCGAGAGGGATCATGCGTTCATGCAGCACGCCGGTCAGGGTGAGTTCCGTGCGGCGTACTTCCGTATTCAGATGCTGTTCCCAAACAGGGTCACGGCCGAACTTGTCGTTCACAAACATCTTGAGCAGAGCCTTACGCACCGGCTCCAGCGTGGAATAGGGAATGGCGATGCTGACAAGACCACCGACCTTTTCAAACGCGATGCGCAGCGTGAGCAGGACCGTCGGCGTATTCTCCCGACAGATCACCACAAACTCGGGATTTGTCTCGATCCTCTCACCTTCAAACTCAACCTTCGCGATGGGATCGAATGCGGTAGACAGGTTCTGCGCGACAACATTGAGTGTCCGCTGCGCAAGACGGCGTTCGATGGAGGTGAAGGCACGCTGAAGCTCTGTACTCACAGGTTGCTGGCGCCCCCCCATCAGCACCTCGACCAGCGCAAAGATCATCTCGGCATCAGCGGCCATGAGCACCTTGCCATCCCAGCTGCGCGCCGCCGTGACGCTGATAAGACCGGGATCAGGAAACGTGCCCAGCGCCTCACCAAACTTCATCACTGAGTAACGCTCAATCGAGATCTTGGCAGTGCGCGAGGTGAACTGGCGCATACCCGAGGTAAGAAGCCGCACCAGCCGGTCCGCAATCACATCCAGCATCGGCAGGCGCTCATAAACACCCGCCGCGCCCGTCAGCCGGGAGAGAGCATCATTCTTCACGGAGTCCGGACGGCGGTTCAGCGCCTCCGCAACCCCGGCCTCGATGTCTCTCTGCTGAGCGGCCACTGTTTTCTTGCCAGTCGGCATCGTCTAATCCCGCCTTCAGAAGCCTGCCGCCATACCCGGAATGGGTTCAGAGACGATGTCCGTCAAGGTCACGCCGAAGCGGTCATCATCAACGACCACCACCTCGCCGCGCGCAATCACGCGTTCATTGATGGTGATGGCAACAGGCTCGCCCACCTTGCGGTCGAGTTCCACCACGGCACCACAACCGAGCTTGAGAAGATTGGCGACAGGCATGACAGCCGCGCCGAGAACAACCTGCATCTTCACGGGAACACCCATGATGAGGGACAGGTTCTGAAGCTCGGTCTGAGCGCTTGCGAAAGCCTGCGCCGTTCGCGCACCCGTGGGGGACGGCTGGAGAGACACCCCGGCATCCTCCGGCGAAATCGATACTTCTGCGGCGACGTCAGCCGCGCCGGACACCGCCATGTCCATTTCATCGTGCTGATCCGTCATTTCCTCATCTCCTTCAGTTGAAAATTCTCGTTCTGGTCGAGCACAGCCGAAAGTTCCTCAAAGAGATCGCGCGCATCGAAGCGCACCCCGCCGTCGCCCCAGCGGAGATCGCAGCTTCCTTGCGGAATCCGGGCGATGCCGATCACTTCAAGCGTGTGTCCGTTTTCCTCGGCAAGCGTAACGAGCCTTTCCCCGGCCATAGCGGCATCCATGGGATTGAGACGAAGCTCCAGCGCAACACCGTCGCCGATCCGCTCAAAGGCTTCACTCATCAGCTCTTCGAGACGGTTAAAGAAACCAGCTTCCAGAAGACGCGGTGCGAGCCGGCGCACAAGCGCGCGCATGGCAGAGAGCATCTGCCGCTCCATTTCCGAGATCGAACTGCGCAGTGTTGTATCCGACGTGGCAAGGGCCTCGACGATCCGCTCCAGCGCAGCCGCTTCCCTTGCGCGCTGCTCAGAGCGGGCCGCTTCCTGTCCCTCAAGGAAGCCTGCGGCCCGACCTTCCGCATAGGCCTGCTTGCGCGCATCGGAAATCCCCTGCTCGACGCGCTGCGCGATCAATCTTTCATTCGTTGCCTCATCCACGAAGGATGCGGGGTGAACAGCAGTGATGCCCTCATGTTCCTCGCCATCATGGAACACACGGAACCTATAGGGGTGATGGCGATCTCCATTGCGGATGCTCATGCGCGCGCCTCCTCATAGATCCAGGACCGGAGGATCGCGACGGCATCATCGGGGTTCTGTTCCACGATTTCGCCGAGCTTCGCGATAGAGGATTCGCGGACCTTCCCCTCGACCGATTTGAGCTGGATCATGTTTTCAACAAAGCGTTCCGTGTCTGACGCACCCGGCAAGGCTTTCAGAGCATCATCCGTCCCCGGCAAGGCCTGCGCCTGCGGTCCGCCCAGGGCGGCCATCGCCTCTCCGTCACCGGGAGCAAGCTGCGTCAGAAGATCGGTTTCAGCGTCCTTGTTGCGCCGCGCCGTGGCGAGCAGGCGCGACATAAGCGGCCGAAGACCGAACATCACGAGAAGGCCGACAATCGCAAGCAACACCACGGATTGCACAATCGTGCCGATATTGCGCATGAGGACTTCCGCGAAGCCGGGCTCGCCCATTGCGATGAGGTCCATGCCCCGCTCCTGGAAGCGTACATTCTCGACCGTTACCACGTCGCCACGCGACTGATCGAAACCTGTGGCGGTGCGCACGATGGTTGCAATCTTGGCAAGCTCTTCTTCCGTGCGTGGTGCGTAGCTTTCTGCCCCATCAGCTCCCGCTCCCCGCACACCATCCACAAGAACGGCGACATTTACGCGCTCAATCGTTCCGCCCTCGCTGATGCGTTCCCGGCGCACGCTCGAGATTTCATAGTTAATGGTTTCTTCCTGACGGCGCGTATTCGAGCTGGACTGTGCCCCCGCCGCATTCGGAACATCCTGTGTCGGCAGATTCTGCGACACGGTCGTCGGCGGATCGATGCTCCTGTCATTCGATTCCTCGCTTTCCGCCACATTGTGCCGCGACCGTTCGATCTGGCTTTCCGGGTCGAAAATCTCTTCGGCCACCAAAACCCGGTCCATATTGAGTTGGGCGGTTACGGCGACACGGAAATTACCGTGACCGAGATAGGGCGTGAGAAGCTGCGAGACGGTGTCCGCCATCTTGGCTTCCGTTTCGCGCTTGAGATCGATACCTCGCGCTGCCAGCGGCCCGCTGTCTCCCTGCGCGGCGAGAATGGTGCCTGTCTGGTCAAGAACCGTTACGTCCTCGGCCTTGAGGCCCGGCACAGCGGATGAGACAAGACGCTGAATGGCAACCGCCTTCTCGCGCGCCTTGGAGGATGAATCCTC
>NZ_JBATWS010000344.1:0-5740 GCF_049672805.1 Parvibaculum sp. | reverse complement strand
CTCGTCATCGCCGTCACCATGCTGACAAGCCTGGATGAGAGCGACCTTGCCGATACGGGCGTCACGGGCACGCCTGCCGATCATGTGCGCCGCCTCGCAGGCCTTGCTGCCAGATCGGGGCTCGACGGTGTTGTCTGTTCGGCCCATGAAATCGAGACGCTGCGGCGCGATCTCGGGCCCGATTTCAAGCTCATCGTGCCCGGCATCCGCCCGGAAGGGGCAGCCCTTGCCGACCAGAAGCGCGTGATGACGCCTGCCCGCGCGCTCGAGCTTGGGGCAGATATTCTGGTCATCGGTCGTCCCATCACCGGCGCGGATAGCCCGCGCGCGGCAGCAGACAGCATTACCCGCACGCTGTCGCTTGCCGCCTGACGCCATGACCACAGGTGTCAAAATCTGCGGCCTTTCAACGGTGGAAACCGTAGAGGCGGCCGTGACTGCGGGTGCCGATTATCTCGGCTTCGTGTTTTTCCCGAAAAGCCCGCGTCATATCTCCCTTGAGGCGGCGGCTGAACTGAAAGCCCATGTCCCTTCCTCCGTCATGAAGGTGGCGCTCACCGTTGATGCGGATAATGAGACGCTGGATGCGGCGGTGGCGGCGCTCAGGCCCGACATTATCCAGCTTCACGGTGCGGAAACGCCCGAGCGGCTCAAGGAACTCAAAGCGCGCTATGGCCTGCTCCTGATGAAAGCCATTGGCGTGGCCGAGCCGGGCGACCCGGAACGCAGCGAAATTTACCGGGATTCCGCCGATTTGTTGCTGTTCGATGCCAAACCGCCTAAATCTATGGCGAACGCATTGCCGGGTGGAAACGGCCTCGTTTTCGACTGGTCGCTGATCGCCGGGCATCGGCCCGATATGCCCTGGATGCTGTCGGGTGGCCTGACACCTGACAATGTCGGGGAGGCGATCCGCGTTACCGGGGCGAAGACGGTTGATGTCTCGTCCGGCGTTGAAACCGCGCCGGGCCGGAAATCGCCCGGGCTCATCGAAGCCTTCATCAAGGCGGCCAGGGCCGCCTGAAGGCCGGTGAAAGCAGCCGACAGAAGCAGACAGATCGAAAGAGAGAAGCCTTGAGCGCGACGACACCAAACTCCCTGCGAAACGGACCTGATGAACGGGGTCGTTTCGGCATATTCGGCGGACGCTTTGTCGCCGAAACATTGATGCCGCTCGTGCTCGATCTTGAAAAAGCCTATGAGACGGCGAAAGCCGATCCCTCCTTTCAGGCAGAAATCGATTTCATGCAGCGCGACTATGTGGGTCGCCCGAGCCCGCTCTATCTCGCCGAGCGGCTGACGGAACATTTCCGTAGTATCGCTGCTGCGGCGGGCCGGGATGGCGGCGCGAAAATCTATTTCAAGCGTGACGAGCTGAACCATACCGGCAGCCATAAGATCAATAACTGCCTTGGCCAGATCCTGCTTGCGCGGCGCATGGGCAAGACGCGCATCATCGCGGAAACGGGTGCGGGCCAGCATGGTGTGGCGACCGCAACCGTTTGCGCACGCTTCGGCCTTCCCTGTGTCATCTACATGGGCGCAACCGACATTGAACGGCAGAAGCCGAACGTCTTCCGCATGAAGCTTCTCGGCGCGGAAGTTGTTCCTGTTACTTCCGGCACGGGCACGCTGAAAGATGCGATGAACGAAGCGCTGCGGGACTGGGTAACGAATGTCGAGAACACCTACTATCTGATCGGCACTGCCGCCGGTCCCCATCCCTATCCTGCAATGGTGCGCGACTTCCAGTCCGTGATCGGGCGCGAGACAAAGGCGCAGATGCTGGAGCGCGAGGGGCGGCTGCCCGACTCCGTCGTTGCCTGTATCGGTGGCGGCTCCAATGCGATGGGCCTTTTCCATCCCTTCCTCGATGATCCTTCCGTGAAGATTTACGGCGTCGAAGCAGCCGGCAAGGGCATCGACACGGGCCAGCATTGCGCGTCGCTCAAGGGCGGCCAGCCGGGCGTGCTTCACGGCAACCGGACCTATCTGCTGCAGGACGAGGATGGCCAGATCCGTGACGGCCATTCCATTTCGGCCGGACTCGACTATCCGGGCATCGGGCCGGAACATGCCTGGCTCAATGATACGGGGCGTGCGGAATATGTTGCCGCGACGGATCAGGAAGCGCTCGATGCCTTCCAGCTCTGCACCCGGCTTGAAGGCATCATCCCGGCGCTTGAGCCTGCGCATGCGCTGGCCTTTGTCTCGAAGATCGCGCCGGAACTGCCGAAGGATCACCTGCTCGTGATGAATCTTTGCGGCCGCGGCGACAAGGATGTGTTCTCTGTTGCGGAATATCTGGGGGTGTCGCTGTGACAACGCGGCTCGACAAGCGTTTTGCCCGGCTGCAGGCGGAAGGCCGCGCCGCTTTCGTGACCTTCACCACGGCGGGCGACCCGGACCCGGAGACCTGCTTTGACATTCTGAAGGGCCTGCCCGCTGCGGGTGCCGATGTGATTGAACTCGGCATGCCTTTCACCGACCCGATGGCGGATGGTCCGGCCATTCAGGCTTCCTCGCTGCGCGCGCTGCGCAATGGCATGACGGTGCTGAAGACGCTCGATCTCGTGCGCCGCTTTCGCGAGAGCGACAATGAAACGCCGATCGTGCTGATGGGCTACTACAACCCGATCTATCGCATGGGTGTGGAAACCTTCCTTTCCCGCGCGCGCGACGCCGGTGTTGACGGGCTTATCGTGGTGGACCTGCCGCCGGAAGAAGATGACGAGCTTTGTGTGCCTGCGCTTCAGGCGGGGCTAAACTTCATCCGCCTTGCCACGCCGACAACCGATGACAAGCGTTTGCCCGCCGTTCTCGCGAACACATCGGGCTTTGTCTATTACGTGTCGATTACCGGCATCACAGGTTCGGCAAGCCCGCAGGCGCAGAATGTTGCGGAAGCAGTCGCACGGATCAAGCGGCATACACCGCTGCCGGTTGCGGTCGGTTTCGGCATCAAGACACCCGAACAGGCAGCCGCCATTGCCCGCGCGGCGGATGGCGCTGTGGTGGGGTCGGCGATCATCGACCAGATCGCCCACGACCTCGATGAAAACGGAAAGGCGAAGCCGGGCGCAGCCTCGCGCGTTCTCGCCTTTGTTCGCTCGCTCGCAGATGGCGTCCACAACGCCCGCGCGGCAGCGGCGGAATAAGGGAGACGGGAGATGAACTGGATCAATAATGTCGTGCGTCCGAAGATCCAGCGGGTCTTCACCAAGAAGCAGCAAACGCCGGACAATCTCTGGCACAAATGCCCTTCTTGCGGCGAGATGATCTTCCATCGCGATCTCGATGCGGCGCAACGCGTCTGCCCTGCCTGCGACCACCATATGCGGATAGGCACGAAAGAGCGTTTCGCCGCGCTGTTTGATCGCGGCGAATATCAGCTTGTTGATGTGGGGCAGGTGGTGCTTGATCCGCTGAAGTTCCGCGACCAGAAGAAGTATCCTGACCGCCTGAAGGAAGCCCGTGCCAAGACCGGCCGCGAAGACGCGGTGAGCGTGGCGCATGGCCCGCTTGACGATGTTGAAACCGTGATCGCGGTCGAAGACTTTGCCTTTATGGGCGGCTCACTCGGCATGGCCGCCGGTGAAGCGATCATCAAGGGTGCGGAAAAGGCGCTGGAGCTGAAGGCGCCCTACATTCTCTTCACCGCAGCCGGTGGCGCGCGCATGCAGGAAGGCATTCTCTCCCTCATGCAGATGCCGCGCACGACCGTTGCACTGCAGCTTCTACGCGAAGCGGGTGTTCCCTTCATCGTCGTGCTGACCGACCCGACAACGGGCGGCGTGCTTGCCTCCTATGCGATGCTGGGCGACATCCATATCGCCGAACCGAAGGCGCTGATCGGTTTTTCCGGTCGTCGCGTCATCGAGCAGACGATCCGCGAAAAGCTGCCAGATGATTTTCAGTCGGCGGAGTTTCAGTTCGATCACGGCATGATCGACATGATCGTGCATCGCCACAAGATGAAGGAAACGCTGGCGCGGCTTGTGCGGCTTCTGACACATCGCCCGCGAAGCCCGAAGCAGGGAAGCGCCAATGTGCCTGCCACCGTGGCGACGCCTTCGGCATCGTGAGCAGCAACGCGCCCGCCAGAAGCGACATCATTCTTGAACGGCTGACGACGCTTCATCCGAAGCTGATCGATCTGTCGCTTGATCGCACCTGGCGCATTCTCGAAGCGCTTGGTCATCCTGAGCGTTCCCTCCCGCCCGTATTTCATGTGGCTGGAACGAATGGCAAAGGTTCTGTCTGCGCCATGCTGCGCGCCATGCTGGAAGCGGGCGGCTATGGTGTTCACTCCTATACATCGCCGCATCTCGTGCGCTTCCATGAGCGCATTCGCCTCGCAGGCAAGCCGCATAGCGCCTTCATTGAAGAAGAGGAACTTGCGGCGCTGCTGGATGAATGCGAGCGCGCCAATGCGGGCGAGCCGATCACCTTTTTCGAAATCACCACGGCGGCGGCCCTGCTTGCCTTTTCGCGCCATCCTGCCGACGCGCTTATTCTCGAAGTCGGCATGGGCGGGCGGCTTGATACGACCAATGTGGTGGCAAAGCCCGCCGTCACTATCATCACACCGGTCGATCTCGACCATCAGGCCTTTCTCGGCGACACGCTGAGCGCCATCGCCTCCGAGAAGGCCGGCATTCTTAAAAAGGGCGTGCCCGGCGTGATCGGCATGCAGCAGGAGGAAGCACTTGCCGCGATTGAACACGCGGCGGAGAGAACCGGCGCGCCGCTCGATATTTTCGGGCAGGAGTTCATCGCGCATGAGGAAGCGGGCGCGCTTGTCTATCAGGATGAGGGAGGCTTGCTCGACCTGCCTCTGCCGCGCCTTCGGGGCCGACACCAGATCGGCAATGCCGCCATGGCTATTCGTGCTCTGCGGCGCGCGCCGTTCCTGCCGGTTGACCAAGCCGCCATCGCGCGGGGACTCACGGAAGCTGAATGGCCTGCCCGCCTGCAAAGGCTGACGCGGGGACCGATTTTCGAGCATCTGCCGGAGGGAAGCGAAGTCTGGCTTGACGGCGGGCACAACCCTGCTGCGGGCCGCGTCATCGCAGAGATGATGGCGGACCTTGCCCAGCATGACCGACCGGAAAGCCCGCGCCCGCTACTGCTTCTCGCGGGCATGCTGGACACGAAAGATGCGACGGGCTTCTTTGCCGCCTTCCGCGATCTCGCCGCGCATGTGGAAACCATTGCCATTCCTCATGCCGAGGCGAGCCTGCCCGCAGCGCGGCTTGCGGAGATGGCCTCTGCGGCGGGGCTTGATGCCAATGCCGCGCCCTCGATCAGCGAGGCGCTTGAGCGGATCACCATTGCCGCCGGACGCGCAACACCGCGCGTCCTCATCTGCGGCTCGCTTTATCTCGCCGGGCACATACTCAAGGACAATTCATAGAATCTGCCCATGAAAAAAGGCCGGAACGAAGCCGGCCTTTTCATCCGTTAACGGAATAGTTCGTCAGATCGAGCTGTCGATCCATTCGACGATTTTGCCCTTGGGCAGAGCTCCAACCTTGGTGGCCGAAACCTGACCATCCTTGAAGATCATCAGCGTCGGAATACCGCGGACGCCATATTTGGTCGGCGTGTTCGGATTCTCGTCGATGTTGATCTTTGCGACGCGGAGCTTCCCGCCATAATCCTTGGCGATCTCTTCAAGGGCCGGGCCGATCTGCTTGCAGGGGCCGCACCACTCCGCCCAGAAATCGACCAGAACGGG
>NZ_JBATWS010000343.1:0-5755 GCF_049672805.1 Parvibaculum sp. | reverse complement strand
GTGGAAAAGGGTCGCGCGGTGATGCCTTTCGGCGTGATGGGCGGCGCTTATCAGGCGGTGGGGCATGCGCATGTGGCCTCCAACATGCTTGATTACGGCATGGATGTGCAGGAAGCCCTCGACAGTCCGCGCGCCTTTCCAGGTGCTGACACGCTGGAGATCGAACGCGGCTTCTCTGCCGAGACGCGGGCAGGGCTTGAGGCACGTGGTCACAAGCTGAATGAAGTTTTCCTGCCGCATGGCGGCGGGCAGGCCATCTGGATCGACCATGAGCGGGGCACGCTCATCGGCGGCTCGGACCCGCGCAAGGACGGCGCTGCTATCGGCTATTAGAGGCTGTTTGCCCTCCCAACATTGTCATGACCCGCTTTATGCGGGTCATTCACGTCTTCATCTTTCTTTTTGCCGCAAAGACTGGATGGCCGGGTCACGCCCGGCCATGACAATGTAAAGGGGAGAACTCAGAGCTTCAGGCCGCGCCGTGCGGGGCGGAGCGTTTCGGCGAGAAGGTCGGGCAGCATGTCGGCCTCTATATAGGCGGCGGTCGCGGTGCGACGCGTCTCTTCCTTGCGGCTGGCATTGCGCGGCCAGCCCCAGTGCTGATCGATATATTGAGCGAGGAAAGCGGCGACAGGTCGGGCCGAAATGTCCGGGCGGCCGAGTGCTGCCTTTGCCCGGCAGTCCGATGGTGTAACAGGCACGGGATCAATGCGCTTTGCGCGGCCCGGCTGTTCACGCCGCCGCGATGCGCGCAGCGTGATCTCCGTTCCTCCGGTCGGCCTGATGCCTGCCATGATTTTCTCCGGCTTTCGCCGCCCCAACATCCCAGAATCAACCTGCTGTGCAGGCGTTCCGTGATGTCGCAAGAAGTCTGCCACATTTTTCAGGCGAACTAAGGGCGAAAAGAACGGGCAGTTGTTCCGTATCGGAACAAACGGACGAATTAACCAGTTTTATTAAAGGTTTAGTGGTTACGCCGCTTCTCAAAATTTTAACAGCTCACGTTTGATTATCTCCGCGGGTGCCAGAAGGGCGCTCTTCGGGCGGAGTGCCCGGGATGTTGGATACGCAGGAGCGGTGTTGTGGACGCGAAGACGCAGGGTACGCGCAGGTCCGGTGATATGGCCGGCTTCAGTGTCAGGGAAGCTCTGGCAGAGGACCTTCTGAAAAGCGCTGTCACGGCGGTGGGCGATGCGGCCTATCGCTGGTCGATTGAAGATGGTGTGTTGACCTGGAGTGCCGGTGCCTCTGCGCTTCTCGGCATTTCAGATATTTCGACGGTTGCCACGCATCGCGATTTCGCCACACGCCTTCTGGTCGAAGGACCGGGCCGCTATGAGCTTATCTGCCGCTCGCGCGAGAAGGACAAGGGCACCGGCGTACCCTATGAACTCGAATATCAGATCCGGGATGATTTCGGCGGTGTGCGCTGGGTGGAAGATCGCGGCCGCTGGTATGCGGGCAGCGACGGGTCGCCTGCCCTTGCCGTCGGCGTGTTGCGCGCGATTGACGAGCGACACAAGCGCGAAGCCGAACTCATTCGCCTGTCCACCTATGATGAGCTTACAGGGCTCTTGAACCGCGTGCGGCTGAAAGAGGCACTGACGGAAGCGATGATCGCGTCGCAGAGGGGCCGGCAGAACTCCGCCTTCCTGCTGATCGCGGTCGACAATCTCGCTCTCATCAATGATGCTTTCGGTTTCGATGTCGCTGACGAAGTGATCGTTAGCGTGGGCGAGCGTCTGCGCTCCCTTGCGCGGCGCGGCGACTCGCTCGGGCGCTATGCGGGCAACAAGTTTGGCCTTGTGCTGCGGAACTGCAATGAAGAGCGGCTTGGCGGTGTCTGCGAGCGGATGCTCGCCGAGGTGCGCGACAAAGTGGTGATGACGGGGCGTGGTCCTGTTGCCGTCACGGTGTCTGCAGGTTCCATTGCGCTGCCCGGCCATGCGTCGAGTGTAGAGCAGGCGCTGGCGCGCGCGGAAGAAGCGCTTGTTCTCGCGAAGCAGCGGCTCCGTGACAGCCATGTGGTGTACACGCCGTCGCGCGAGCGCGAAAAGGCGCGGCTTCGTAACATCAATGTCGCCGATGAACTCATCACCGCGCTCAATGACAAGCGCATCCGCATTGCCTTCCAGCCGATCGTGGATGCGGTATCCGGCGAGGCGGCACTGTTCGAATGTCTTGTCCGGCTGGAGCAGCCCGATGGCAGCATACTTTCAGCGGGACATTTCGTGCCGATTGCAGAAAAGCTCGGCATTGTCGGCCTGCTTGACTACCGCGTGATGGAGCTTGCGGTGGAAGCCTTGCGGAACAATCCGCATGTCACGCTGTCGCTCAACGTGTCGGGCCGCACAACGGCGGACAGGCTCTGGCGTGAGACGCTTGCGGCCCATCTGCGGGCTGATCCTGATCTTGCGCGCCGTCTCATCATCGAGATCACCGAAACGGTGGCGATCCATGAAGTTGTGGAACTGACGGAGTTTGTCGCCATGTTCCGAGAGCTTGGCTGCAAGATTGCGATTGATGATTTCGGTGCGGGTTACACATCCTTTCGCAACCTGAAGACGCTCGATGTGGATCTGGTGAAGATCGACGGTTCCTTCGTGATCGATCTTGCGACCAGCCCCGACAATCAGTTCTTCGTTCGCACGCTTGTCGATCTCGCGCGCAACTTCAACCTGCCCACCGTTGCCGAATGGGTGAGCAATGAGGAAGAAGTCACCATGCTCCGGGATTTCGGCGTGAAGTATCTTCAGGGCTTCTATCTCGGCGAGCCGGCCATGTCGCTCCCGCGCGCTGACTACACATCCATGACGCGGCGCATAGTGGCCTGACGCGCGAGACGGTCTGTCGTCTGAAGATTATTTCTGGGAGAGCTTTTCGAGCTGCGCCTGCATCTGCGCGAGCTGCTTTTTCAGCTCGTCCAGTTCCCCGTTGCGGCCTGCTGCCGGCTCCGGCTTTTCGGGCTTCGCCTCCCTCGGCCCGCGCTCGGCTGAGCCGGAGGGGCGGCCAAAGGGAGAGAACATGCGGATGGCGTTGTCGAACATTTCGAGGTTCTGGCGAATCTGATCCTCGAACTGGCCGAGCCTTTCGCGGCCGCCCAGCGCATTGGTCACGCGGTGGCGCAGCTTTTCCTGCTCGCGGGAAAAGCTGTTCATGCTCATCTCGAGATAGGAAGGGATGAAGCTCTGCAGGCTGTCGCCATAAAAGCGGATGAGCTGGCGGAGGAAGTTGATCGGCAGCAGGTTCTGGCCCTTGCCTTCTTCCTCGAAGATGATCTGGGTGAGCACGGAGCGGGTGATATCCTCACCCGTCTTGGCATCACGCACCACGAACTCGTTTCCCTGCTTCACCATTTCGCAGAGATCATCAAGCGTCACATAGCTTGATGTCGCCGTATTGTAGAGTCGGCGGTTCGCATATTTTTTGACAATGATGACATCATCGTCCGTGGATGAAGTCTTTTTTGCCACGGCAGCACCCAATCTCTGATAGAGCTTCGACGACCCGGCGGAACCCGTTATTTTGCCCCTTATGCCAGCGGCGCGAGCCACTGCCGGGTTTCCTGCCCCCTGTTATTCGGCATTGTGACGCGGTATTGTTGCGCTGCGCAAGTCCCGCATTGCAATGCACAGAAATCCGCGCTTCCCGGCCCGTGTGCCGGTTGACCGGGCCGGGAGAATGTTCATTTCCGGCGGGATCCTCATGTCAAAAGCAGCCCGCACGGCGGGCCTGTCCCAGGGAGCAAGCTGATGAGCAAATCCGAAGTGGTCATTGTCGGGGCGGCGCGCACGCCGGTCGGCGCATTCAACGGTGCTCTGTCGAGCCTGCCCGCGCATGAGCTTGGCCGGGTGGCGATTTCTGCGGCCATCGAGCGGGCGGGCATCGAGAAGGACCAGGTCTCGGAAGTGATACTGGGGCAGATTCTGCAGGCCGGGCAGGGGCAGAACCCGGCCCGTCAGGCTTCCGTCAATGCGGGGCTTCCGGTGGAAGTGCCGGCATGGAGCGTGAACCAGCTTTGCGGCTCCGGCCTTCGCGCCGTCGCGCTTGGCTACCAAGCTATCGTCAATGGCGATAGCGAGGTCGTGGTTGCGGGCGGTCAGGAAAGCATGAGCCAGGCGCAGCATGCGGCCTATCTGCGCTCGGGTCAGCGGATGGGCGCGCTCGACCTTGCCGACACCATGCTGAAGGATGGTTTGTGGGATGCCTTCCACGGCTATCACATGGGGCAGACGGCGGAGAATGTTGCCGCGCGCTGGCAGATCACCCGGGACGAGCAGGATGCGTTCGCCGTCGCCTCGCAGAACAAGGCGGAGGCCGCGCAGAAGGCGGGCCGCTTCAAGGATGAAATCGCCCCAGTCACGATCTCGACGCGCAAAGGCGACTCGGTGGTGGATACCGATGAGTACATCAAGCATGGCGTGACGCTTGAAGGGATCAAGGGGCTGAAGCCTGCCTTCCAGAAAGAGGGCGGCACGGTGACGGCGGCAAATGCATCCGGGATCAATGATGGCGCGGCGGCGGTCGTGCTGATGGATGCGGCGCGCGCGGAGAAGGAAGGCCGCAAGGTGCTTGGCCGGATCGTCTCCTGGGCACATGCGGGTGTGGAGCCTGCGGTGATGGGCACGGGGCCGATCCCCGCCTCGCGGCTTGCGCTGAAGCGCGCAGGCTGGACGATTGATGATCTTGATCTTGTGGAAGCGAATGAAGCCTTCGCGGCACAGGCGCTTGCCGTGAACAAGGATCTCGGCTGGAACCCGGAGATCGTGAACGTCAATGGCGGGGCGATTGCCATTGGTCATCCGATCGGTGCATCGGGTGCGCGTGTTTTCGTGACCTTGCTGCATGAAATGGAAAAGCGGAACGCGAAGAAGGGCCTCGCCACACTCTGCATTGGCGGCGGCATGGGCATCGCGCTTTGCGTGGAGCGGGGCTGAGACCACGCTTTTGCGATAGAAGACAGATTTTTTAAGGACAGGGATTTATTTCAATGAGCAAGGTTGCCCTTGTAACAGGCGGCACGCGCGGCATCGGCGCTGCGATTTCACTGGCGTTGCGCGATGCGGGCTACACCGTCGCCGCTAATTATGCCGGCAATGCGGAGGCGGCGGCGGCTTTCGCCAAGGAAACCGGCATCGCGACCTTCAAATGGAATGTCGGTGACTATGATGAATGCGTGAAAGGCATTGCCGAGGTTGAAGCCGCGCTCGGGCCGATCGATGTTCTCGTCAATAATGCGGGCATCACGCGCGATGCGATGCTTCACAAGATGACGCCGCAGCAATGGCGCGAGGTCATCGCGGTCGATCTCGATTCCATGTTCAACATGTGCCAGCCGCTCATCAATGGCATGCGCGAGCGCGGTTTCGGGCGCATCATCAATATCTCGTCGATCAATGGCCAGAAGGGCCAGATGGGCCAGACGAATTATTCGGCGGCCAAGGCAGGCGTGATCGGCTTTACCAAGGCGCTGGCACAGGAAGTGGCGCGCAAGGGCATCACGGTGAACTGCATTGCGCCCGGCTATATCGACACGGATATGGTTGCTGCCGTGCCAGAGAAAGTGTTGGAGAGCATCATCGCGACGATCCCCGTGGGGCGTCTCGGCAAGGCATACGAGATCGCCCATTGCGTCACCTTCCTTGCCGATGAAAAGGCGGGCTTCATCACAGGCGCGACGCTGACAGCGAATGGCGCGCAATATATTGCGGGATGAGAGTTTCGCCCTCTCGAAAGGAAACGCCCCGGTTGTTAC
>NZ_JBATWS010000342.1:0-4436 GCF_049672805.1 Parvibaculum sp. | reverse complement strand
GCTCAAGAATACGCGAGGTCGAGTCGAGCGGGTCCACCGCCGGATAGATGCCCTTTTCCGAGATCGCGCGGTTGAGAACCGTGGTCGCATCAAGGTGAGCGAAGGAGGTGGCCGGCGCCGGGTCGGTCAAGTCGTCAGCAGGCACATAAATGGCCTGCACGGACGTGATCGAGCCCTTGGTCGTCGTGGTGATACGCTCCTGCAGCGCGCCCATATCGGTAGCGAGCGTCGGCTGATAGCCCACGGCGGAGGGAATACGGCCGAGAAGGGCCGACACTTCCGAACCTGCCTGCGTGAAGCGGAAGATGTTATCCACGAAGAAGAGCACGTCCTGGCCCTTGTCGCGGAAATGCTCGGCAACGGACAGACCCGTCAGAGCAACACGCGCACGGGCCCCCGGGGGCTCGTTCATCTGGCCGAACACGAGGGCGCATTTCGAGCCCGTCGTATCGCCATTGTTTTCGTTCGGGTCCTTGTTCACGCCGGACTCGATCATCTCGTGATAGAGGTCGTTGCCTTCGCGTGTACGTTCACCCACACCAGCGAACACCGAGTAGCCGCCATGCGCCTTCGCGATGTTGTTGATGAGTTCCTGAATGAGAACCGTCTTGCCGACGCCCGCGCCGCCGAACAGGCCGATCTTGCCGCCGCGCGCATAAGGCGCGAGCAGGTCCACGACCTTGATGCCCGTGACGAGCATCTGGGCTTCCGTTGACTGTTCGACAAAGGCCGGCGCTTCCTGGTGGATGGCGCGGGTGCCTTCAGCCTTCACGGGGCCTGCCTCGTCAATCGGCTCGCCGATCACGTTGATGATACGGCCAAGCGTACCTTCACCCACCGGCACAGAGATCGGCGCGCCCGTGTCGCGGACTTCCTGACCGCGGACGAGACCTTCGGTCGTGTCCATGGCGATGGTGCGCACCGTGTTCTCGCCGAGATGCTGCGCGACTTCGAGGACGAGGCGGTTGCCGCCATTGTCCGTTTCCAGCGCGTTCAGAATGGCGGGCAGTGTGTCGGTGAACTTCACGTCCACGACGGCGCCGATAACCTGAGCGATCGTTCCGACTGCGTTGCTCATGCGAGTTCCTTCGTTCTTCCCGTTAGGGATCGTTCTAGAGCGCTTCCGCGCCAGAGATAATTTCGATCAGTTCCTTGGTAATCATCGCCTGACGCGAGCGGTTGTAGGTGATGTTCAACTTCTTGATCATCTCACCCGCATTGCGCGTGGCGTTGTCCATCGCCGACATCTTCGCACCGAATTCGCCTGCGACATTCTCGAGCAGCGCACGGAAAATCTGCACGGACAGATTGCGCGGGAGAAGGTCTTTCAGAATTTCGGCTTCGTCCGGCTCATATTCATAGACGGCACCGCCAAGATCGATGCCTTCCGCCCCTTCCGGCAGGCTGGCCGGAATGAGCTGCTGGGCCGTCGGGACCTGGCTCACCACGTTGACGAACTTCGAATAGAAGAGCGTCGCAACATCGAACTCGCCAGCCTCGAACATCTCGAGCACAGTCTTCGAAATCTCCTCTGCCTGTGCAAAGCCGATCTGGCGCAGACCGGTAAACTCGTAGGACTTCACGATGCGCGACGAGAAATCGCGCTTGAGAATGTCCCGTCCCTTGCGGCCGACGGTCAGGATTTTCACGTCCTTGCCTTCGGCAATCAGCTTGTTGATGTGCTGACGGGCAAGGCGTGCAATGGACGAGTTGAAGCCGCCGCAAAGGCCGCGATCCGCCGTCGCCACGATGACGAGTTGCACCTGGTCGCTGCCCGTTCCCGCGAGAAGCTTCGGCGCATCCTCGCGGCCAGCCATGCCGGTCGCGAGATTGGCCATCACGCGGTCCATGCGCGAGGCATAGGGCCGCGCGGCTTCCGCCGCTTCCTGCGCACGGCGCAGCTTCGCGGCGGCGACCATCTGCATCGCCTTCGTGATCTTCTGCGTCGCCTTAACACTGGCGATGCGGTTTCTTAGGTCCTTGAGGCTGGCCATGAGCCTTTACCCTTTGCCTGCGCTCAGGAGAACGACTTGGAGAAAGCCTCGACCGCTGCCTTGAGCTTGGCTTCCGTGTCGTTCGAGATCTGCTTCTCGTTGCGGATCGCTTCGAGAATCTCAGCATGGGAGGAACGGATGTTCCGCAGGAATTCCTGCTCGAACCGACCCACTTCCGAAACCGGCAGCGCGTCGAGATAGCCGTTCACACCGGCATAGATCACCACAACCTGCTCTTCCACCTTGAGCGGCGAGAACTGGCCCTGCTTCAGCAGTTCCGTCAGGCGCGCACCGCGGTTGAGAAGACGCTGCGTGGCGGCGTCGAGGTCGGAGCCGAACTGTGCGAAGGCCGCCATTTCGCGGTACTGCGCAAGCTCACCCTTGATCTTGCCTGCAACCTGCTTCATCGCCTTGATCTGAGCGGCGGAGCCCACACGGCTCACCGACAGACCGACGTTCACGGCAGGACGGATGCCCTGATAGAAGAGGTCCGTTTCAAGGAAGATCTGACCGTCGGTGATCGAGATCACGTTGGTCGGAATATAGGCCGACACGTCGTTCGCCTGTGTTTCGATGATCGGCAGGGCGGTCAGCGAGCCATTGCCGTTTTCGTCGTTGAGCTTCGCAGCGCGCTCGAGAAGACGGGAATGGAGATAGAACACGTCGCCCGGATAGGCTTCACGTCCCGGCGGACGGCGAAGCAGCAGCGACATCTGACGATAGGCAACAGCCTGCTTGGAAAGGTCGTCATAGACCACGAGGCCATGCATGCCATTGTCACGGAAGAACTCGCCCATCGTGCAGCCGGCAAACGGCGCAAGATACTGGAGCGGAGCCGGGTCGGACGCGGTTGCGGCGACGACGATCGAATATTCGAGCGCGCCGTTTTCTTCCAGCGTCTTCACGATCTGCGCAACCGTCGAACGCTTCTGGCCGATGGCGACGTAGATGCAATAGAGCTTCTGGTTCTCGTCATTACCCTGGTTGAGCGGCTTCTGGTTCAGAATCGCGTCAACGGCAATGGCGGTCTTGCCGGTCTGGCGGTCGCCAATGATCAGCTCGCGCTGGCCACGGCCGATCGGGATCAGCGCGTCGATGGCCTTGAGGCCCGTCTGCATCGGCTCATGCACCGACTTGCGGGGAATGATGCCGGGCGCCTTCACGTCCACGCGGCGGCGTTCGGACGAAACGATCGGACCCTTGCCGTCAATCGGATTGCCGAGCGGGTCAACAACGCGACCGAGCAGACCCTTGCCAACCGGCACGTCCACGATGGCACCGGTCCGCTTGACCACATCGCCTTCGCGGATGTTCTGGTCGGAGCCGAAAATAACGACGCCGACATTGTCCTGTTCAAGGTTGAGCGCCATGCCGCGGACGCCGCCCGGGAACTCGACCATTTCACCGGCTTCGACATTGTCGAGGCCGTAAACGCGAGCGATGCCGTCACCGACGGAAAGCACCTGGCCGATCTCGGATACCTGCGCTTCCGCGCCGAAATCCTTGATCTGCTGCTTGAGGATGGCGGAGATTTCCGCAGCCTGAATGTTCATCAGGAAGCCTCTTTCATGGCAATCTTCAGAGAATTGAGTTTGGTCCGCAGCGAGGAATCGATCATCCGGCTGCCGACCTTGACGATGAGCCCGCCGAGGAGCCCCGCATCGACCTTGGTATTGATTCTGACATCACGCCCGGTCGCTGCCTTGAGCGCTGCCTTCAGATTTTCGACCTGCGCATCCCCAAGCGGGTGAGCGGAGGTCACATCGGCTGTCATCTCGCCACGCTTGTTGGCGAGGATGGCATTATAGGACCGGATCATGTCGGAAAGCGCGAAAAGCCGGCGATTTCGGATGACGAGGCCAACAAAATTCTTCACCAGCGCCGAAGTGCCCGCCTTGTCGAGCACGGCAGCGAAGGCGCGCCCCTGCTCTTCTGCGGTGAAGATCGGGCTGCGGGCAAGGCGGTTGAGGTCTTCGCTTGCGTCGAGCATGGCAGCAATCGCGCCGAGATCGGACGCGACAGCATCAAGCGCACCCTGCGCTTCCGCAAGTTCGAAGAGGGCCGTCGCATAGCGGCTGGCCACGCCAGAAACGGGATGATCGGATGACACGTGCGGCGCTCGCCTGTGCTTTTTCGTGGAAATCAGCGCGCTGACCTGATGCCGCGCGCCAACCGACTGAAAACGTTAGCTAATTCTGGCCGTCACGGAGACAGAAACCTAGCCCCCTGAGAGCCGCGCGTTAGGTAACACATGGTCCGCGCATGCGCAACATGCTGGCCGGTGAAATGAACGCGTCTGCGGCATTTTGGGCCACGGAAATTACGCGAAAGCCCGCCTTCCGTCGCGTCAATTTCGGGAAGGCCGTCAAGTTTGCTCACCCGGATGCCCGCTACATAAAAGAATAGGGGTCGATATCGACCGAGATTCGCACCGCATTGGGC
>NZ_JBATWS010000341.1:0-1767 GCF_049672805.1 Parvibaculum sp. | reverse complement strand
GGATGAAATGCCCCCTCAGCAGCGCACCCGCCTTCTCAAATTCCTTGAGAACTTTTTCCTGTTCCATTTTTCTTTCACCGGTTTCTTTCAGAGAAGGAGCTTCAGCGCGGCGGGCGCACCACCATGTTGACGCAGGACAGGCCTTTCAAGGCCGCCATGATCCGCGTCAGATGTTTAAGATCGCGAACATCGAGATCAATCTGCATGTCATAGAAATCCGCATCGCGCTGTGCCAGAGACAGATTGGAAATATTGGCTCCATAGTCGGCAATCAGCGTCGCGATATGGCCAAGCGACCCCACTTCGTTTTTCGCGGTGATGCGAAGGCGCGCCGGGAATGTCTGCGGGTTTTCAGGATCAATATCCCACACCGCATCAATCCAGCGTTGTGCATCGCCATCAAACTCTTCAAGCGCAGGCGCATCGATCGGATAAATGGTGATGCCTTCGCCCGGCATCATGATGCCGACGATACGCTCGCCCGGCAGCGGGAACATGTCAGGTGCAAAGCGTGTCGCGAGCCCCATGGCGCGGCTTGTCACGCGCACAGACCCCGCCTGCCCCGTCTTGCCGTTCATCTGGGTGGTATTGCGCTTGCGCCCGCCCTTCCGCTTCTGGTCTTCAGGGAAGACGATCTCCAGCACCTGCTGCGGGCTTACCGTCCCATCACCGACAGAGGCCAGCAATTCGCCGAGGTCTGCCTTGCGCAGCGGCTTGATCGCACGTTCGAGAAGCGTATCGGAAATCTCGCGGCCCGCCGCCTCGAAGGCGGTCTTCAATATTTGGCGCCCGAGCTTGCCGAACTCCGCCTGCTTGGTCGCGCGGATCGCCCTGCGGATCGCCGACCGCGCCTTGCCGGTTGCGACAATCGCTTCCCAGGCAGGAGATGGCTTCTGTGCCTGCGAGCGGATGATTTCCACTTCGTCGCCATTCTCCAGCCGCGTGCGCAGCGGCATGTGGCGGCCATTGATCTTGCAGCCGACGCATGTATCGCCGATCTCGGTGTGAACGGCATAGGCGAAGTCGATGGGTGTCGCGCCGCGCGGCAGCGAGATGAGAAGCCCGTTCGGCGTGAAGCAGAACACCTGATCGGAATACATCTGAAGCTTTGTGTGCTCCAGAAACTCTTCCGGCGAGGCGCCATGCTCCAGCATTTCGATGAGCTGACGCAGCCAGCGAAACGTTGCCGCAAACTCCCCGGAGGAATCGCCGCCGCCCGCTTCCTTGTAGATCCAGTGCGCCGCGATACCGTATTCGGCAATCTCGTGCATCTTGCGGGTGCGTATCTGCACTTCGGCGCGCTTGCGCTGCGGGCCAACCAGCGTCGTGTGGAGCGAGCGATAACCATTCGCCTTGGGCGTGGAGATGTAATCCTTGAAACGCCCCGGCACCATCGGCCAGGTGGTGTGCAGAACACCAAGCGCGCGATAGCACTCCGGCACATCTTCCACGATCACGCGGAAGCCGAAAATATCGGAAAGCTGTTCAAGCGAGATCGCCCGGCGTTCCATCTTGCGCCAGACAGAATAGGGCCGCTTTTCACGCCCGATCACCGTGCAGGAAAGACCGTTCTCTTCGAGCTTCGCCCTGATCTCTTCTGCAATCTCCTTGACGGAGTCGCCGCTTGTTTCCCGGAAGTCATCAAGCCGCCGGATTAGCGCCTCGCGCGCTTCCGGGTTCAGCTCCTTGAAGGCAAGGTCTTCCAGCTCTTCGCGGATTTCCTGAATGCCCATGCGGCCGGCAAGCGGCGCATAGATTTCCATGGTC
>NZ_JBATWS010000340.1:0-3469 GCF_049672805.1 Parvibaculum sp. | reverse complement strand
ACGACGGGGGATGTACCGCCCTATTCCGCCGCTTTCGCGTGGGGAACAGGCTCCAGCACCTTGCCGGGATTGAGAATATTCTTCGGGTCCAGCGTGCGCTTGAGAAGCTGCATCAGCGCAACCTCCTCCGCAGAACGCGACCAGCCGAGATAGGGCCGCTTCTCAAGCCCGATGCCGTGCTCCGCTGACACAGAGCCGCCACGCTTGCGCAATTCACCATAGACCACGGCTTCGACACTGCGTCTTGTTGCAAGCTCGGCATCAGGGAAGCGGCCCGGAATGACGTGAAGATTGCCGTCTCCGAGATGGCCGAACACCATCAGCGAACTCTCCGGCCACTTCGCCTTGAGGCCCGCGCGCACATCCTCGACATAGCTCTCCATATCGGAGATGCCGAGGCTCACATCGAAGGTGAACATCGGATAGGTGTGGACGACCTGCGCCACATCATCCCGAAGCGCCCACATCGTGTCGCGCTCGGCCTGGCTCTTTGCAATCACCGCATCAGAAATCTCGCCCGCCTCCAGCGCCTCCATCATCGCCGCTTCAAAACGCGCACTGTCTGCCTCCTGATCCCCACCCATGGATTCAACCAGCACATAAAAGGGATGACCATGCGGAATGACAGGGCGTCCCTTGGCAGGCTCGCTTGTCACCAGCTTGTAGAAATCTTCCCACATCACTTCGAAGGCCGAGAGCGTGCCCCCAAGCGCGCGCTCCATATGGCGCAGGAACTTCGGCAAACGGTCGAAACTCTCCACCGCAACAAAGCCCGTATCCTGCGAACGCGGCTTCGGCCAGAGGCGCAGCACAGCACGCGTGACAATGCCGAGCGTGCCTTCCGATCCGATAAAGAGCTGCTTCAGATCATAGCCCGCATTGTTCTTGATGAGATGATTCATGGAACTCATCACCGTGCCGTCTGCCAGCACCGCTTCAATACCGAGCACCATGTCGCGCGTCATGCCATAGCGGATCACGCGATTGCCGCCCGCATTGGTGGAGATATTTCCGCCAATGGTTGCCGAACCGCGTGCACCAAGATCGAGCGGAAAGATAAGCCCCTTCGCTTCCGCCGCCTCGCACACGGTTTGCAGAACGCAGCCCGCCTGCACGATCATGGTGCAGCCCGCTTCGTCGATCTCTTCGATCCGGTTCATCCGCTCAAGCGAGAGCGCAATAGGGCCATTGGCCTCGCCCCCTTCCCCCAGACCCGTCTTGCCGCCCCAGGGCACCACTGCCTCACCCGCCGCATGACACAGCTTCAGCGCGGCCGAGACTTCCTCCGTGCTCGCCGGGCGCAACACCACCGCCGGTACGCCGAGCGCGCTCCAGCCACCCACCGCCTTTTCCGCCGCATCCGCCCCCGTCAGCACCGCTTGCGGACCAAGCGCCTCCTTCAGCTTCTCAATGAGATCATCCGATGGCATGTCGTCCTCCCGGGTCCTTGCTTCTGAGAATTATAATGTGGTGCCGCCGAAAAAATCTGCGAAGAAATGGGCCTATCCAATCACGCGCCGCACATAGCCAAGCCAGCGCTCATAGCGTTCGGCGCGTTCGCCCTCCGCCATTTCAGGTGAGAAGGCGCGCTCGCAGCGCCAATGCGCTGCCACATCCGCCCTGTCGCCGTAAAATCCGATATGCATCCCGGCCAGATAGGCGGCACCCAGCGCCGTCGTCTCTGTGATTTCCGGCCTTTCAACAGGCCGTCCCAGAATGTCGGCAAGGTTCTGCGCGAACCAGTTATTCGCCACCATGCCGCCATCGACACGCAGCGCCTGCGGGCTGGTAAGCCCCGCCATCTTCATGTCTGCGCCCATTGCATCCATGAGATCGCGCGTCTGATAGGACACGCTTTCAAGCGCCGCGCGCACGATCTCTTTCGCGCCCGTATCCCGCGTCATGCCGAAAAGGGCCGCGCGCGCCGCCGGTTCCCAATAAGGCGCACCAAGCCCGGTAAAGGCGGGCACGAGCACGGCATGAGAGTTCGGGTTCGCCTCCCGCGCCATCTTCTCGCTGTCGGCTGATGAACCGATGAGCTTCATCTCGTCGCGCAGCCATTGCACGATTGCACCCGCCATGAAGATCGACCCCTCAAGCGCATAGGTCGTCTCGCCGCCAATGCGATAGGCAATCGTGCCGAGCAAACGGTTATGGCTTTCAACGCGCTTCGTGCCTGTGTTGAGCACCGCAAAGCAACCCGTGCCATAGGTTGATTTCATAAGTCCCGGCTCGAAACAGGCTTGCCCCACGGTCGCTGCCTGCTGGTCGCCCGCCACACCCGCAACGGGAATCTCCGCCCCAAGCAGGCTCTTTTCTGTGGTGCCAAAATCCGCGCAGCAATCGAGAACTTCCGGCAGCACAGCGCGCGGAATGCCGAACAGCATGAGCAGTTCGTCATCCCATTCACTCGTCCCGATGTTGAAAAGAAGCGTGCGCGAGGCATTCGTCGCATCGGTCACATGCCGCTTGCCGCCGGTGAGCTTGTAAATGAGCCATGAATCCACCGTGCCGAAGCAAAGCTCTCCCTTTTCCGCTCGCTCCCGCGCTCCTTCCACATTGTCGAGCAGCCAGCGAAGTTTCGTACCGGAAAAATAAGGATCGAGCAGCAGTCCGGTCTTGGCCTGAACCAGCGCTTCCTTGCCTTGCGCCTTCAGCTCCGCGCAATAATCCGCCGTGCGCCTGTCCTGCCAGACAATCGCATTATGGACCGGCTCGCCCGTTGCGCGGTCCCAGAGCACGGTCGTCTCGCGCTGATTGGTGATGCCTATGGCAGCGATGTTCTGCGCCGTCGTGCCGCTGGTCAGCACGCCACGGCAAACCTCCAGCGTGGCCGCCCAAATCTCCGCCGCATCATGCTCCACCCAGCCATCCTGCGGGAAAATCTGGCGGAGTTCCTTCTGCCGCACCCGCATGGGCGAGCCTGAGCGGTCAAACAGAAGCGCCCTTGTGCTCGTCGTGCCCTGGTCAATCGCGAGAATATAGTCGGCCATGGCCTCCCCCTCCTTTTTTCTTGGCGGGAGGCTAACCCGCGCTGCGCCTCCACAAAACCCCATCCCGCATGGGGACGAAATCACGCCCGCCGAATGCTATAGTCCGCTCATGGACATGGAAACGCCCATTGCAGAGGCAGGCGCCGCGCCGGGGATGATCGATCCTTTCGGGCGGGCGGTGACCTATCTCCGCATGTCGGTGACAGATCGCTGCGATTTCCGGTGTGTTTATTGCATGTCCGAGCACATGACCTTTCTGCCGAAGGCTGACCTTCTCACGCTGGAGGAACTGGACCGCCTCTGCTCCGCCTTTGTGCGGAAAGGGGTGCGGAAAATCCGGCTGACGGGTGGCGAACCGCTGATGCGCCGCGATGTGATGACGCTCATCCGCGCTCTTGGCAGCCATCTCGACAGCGGCGCGCTCGACGAACTGACCCTCACCACCAATGGCAGCCAGCTTGCGCGCTATGCTGACG
>NZ_JBATWS010000339.1:0-7402 GCF_049672805.1 Parvibaculum sp. | reverse complement strand
TTGCCGCGCTGCTGCGCCGCGGCGACTGACCCGCTTCTTCCGCACGGACAAAAAAAGGCCGCCTCTCGGGGCGGCCTTTTGATTGCGTGAAGCGAGGCGCAGGTCTCGCTCAGTTCTCGTCCATCTTGAGGGCCGAGATGAAGGCGTCCTGCGGAATCTCGACGCGGCCGAACTGCAGCATCTTCTTCTTGCCTTCCTTCTGCTTGTCCAGAAGCTTGCGCTTGCGGCTGATATCGCCGCCATAGCACTTTGCCGTCACGTCCTTGCGCATGGCCGAGATGGTTTCGCGCGCAATGACGCGACCGCCGATCGCCGCCTGAATCGGAATCTTGAAGAGGTGCTTCGGGATCAGTTCCTTCAGCTTCTCGCACATGACGCGGCCACGCTGCTCCGCGCGGGAGCGGTGGACGATCGTCGCCAGCGCATCCACCGGCTCTTCATTGACGAGGATCGACATCTTCACCAGTTCGCCCGGCTGATAGCCTTCGATCTGGTAGTCGAAGCTCGCATAGCCGCGGCTCACCGATTTCAGCCTGTCATAGAAATCGAGCACCACTTCATTGAGCGGCAGGCGATAGACAAGCATGGCGCGTGAGCCCGCATAAGTGAGATCGATCTGCGTGCCGCGCCTGTCTTCGCAGAGCTTCAGCACGGCGCCCAGAAACTCGTCCGGCACCAGGATCGTCGCGCGGATCCATGGCTCTTCAATATGGTCGATGCGGGTCGGGTCCGGCATGTCTGCCGGGTTGTGCATCTCCTTCACCGTGCCATCGACCATGTGCAGCTGATAGATGACCGAAGGTGCCGTGGTGATGAGATCAATATTGAACTCACGCTCCAGACGCTCGCGAATGATTTCGAGATGGAGCAGGCCCAGAAAGCCGCAGCGAAAGCCGAAGCCCAGCGCCGCGCTCGTCTCCATCTCATATTCGAAGCTCGCATCATTGAGACGGAGCTTGCCCATCGCGTCGCGCAGATCTTCGAACTCCGCTGCATCAACCGGGAAGAGGCCGCAGAAGACAACCGGCTGTGCGGGCTTGAAGCCCGGCAGCGCCTCGGCGCAGGGACGTTTTTCCTCCGTCACCGTGTCGCCCACACGCGTATCGGCGACTTCCTTGATGGAGGCGGTGAAATATCCGATCTCACCCGGCGTAAGGCTCGCCACCGTTTCCTTTTTCGGACGGAAGATGCCGACCTGATCGATGGTGTAGGTGCCGCCCGTGCCCATCATCTTGACGCGCTGGCCCTTCTTCAACTCGCCATCAATGATGCGCACCAGCACCACGACGCCGAGATAGGCGTCATACCAGCTATCAACCAGCATCGCCTTCAGCGGCGCGTTTGCATCCCCCTTGGGGGGAGGCAGGCGCTTCACAATGGCTTCCAGCACATCGGGAATGCCGATGCCGCTCTTCGCGGAAATCTCCACCGCTTCCGAGGCATCAAGGCCGATCACATCCTCGATCTGCTGGCGGGTCCGCTCCGGGTCCGCAGCCGGCAGGTCGATCTTGTTCAGAACCGGCACGATCTCATGGTTCACATCAAGCGCGTGATAGACATTGGCGAGCGTCTGCGCCTCCACGCCCTGACTCGCATCCACCACCAGCAGCGAGCCTTCGCAGGCTGCAAGCGAGCGGTTGACTTCATAGGCGAAGTCCACATGGCCCGGCGTGTCGATCAGGTTCAGCTCATAGGTTTCGCCATCGGCAGCCTTGTAATCAAGCCGCACGGTCTGCGCCTTGATGGTGATGCCGCGTTCGCGCTCGATATCCATATTATCGAGCACCTGCTCTTTCATTTCGCGCGCGCTCAGCCCGCCGCAAAGCTGGATGAGGCGGTCGGCCAGCGTCGATTTGCCGTGGTCGATATGGGCGATGATCGAGAAATTGCGGATATGGGAGAGATCGGTCATGGGGCCTTCTATGCTCGGGAAGGCCCATATAGCACTGGCGAGGGTTCAAGCCAATTGCGGCAATTGGGACGCACTCAGCCCTGCCAGTCGGCCTTGCGCTTTTCCATCCAGGCCTTCACCCCTTCCTTGTAGTCGGGATGGCGGATCATCTCTTCCAGCAGACGCTCCGCCGTAGCGACGGCGGTGGCGGCGTCCCGATGGAGATCGGTGTAAATCTGCCGTTTCGTCTCGCGCAGCGAGCCGGGGGACACGCCATCGGCGAGCTTGCGGGCATAATCCATCACATGGGGCATCAGCTCTTCAGGCGGGAGCAGTCTGTTCAGAAAGCCCATTTCCATCGCCTCGTCCGAGGTGAAAACCCGGCTTGAGAGCAAAATGTCGTTTGCATGGGTCAGCCCCACGATCCGGGGCAGCACCCAGGAAAGGCCGAACTCTGCAGGGAAATTGAACCGGCCATGCGCCGCCGTGAACTTCGCACCGGGCACGGCAAAGCGCAGATCCGCAAAAGCCGCCAGCACGAGGCCCACCCCTGCGGCAGCACCATTTATGGCGGCGATGACAGGTTTCGTCAGGCCGAAATGATAGGCGAAGGTCGCATCGAACTCGGGCGCCACGCCGAAGCCCGGCCTTGCGATGTCATCCGTGGTGCCGGAATCATAGCGACCCTTTTCGGAATGGCCTTCAAGCGCCGCCATATCGGCACCCGCGCAAAAGGCACCGCCTTCGGGATCGCCCGTGACGATGAGGACCCGGACGGCAGGGTCCTTGTCCGCCTCCGCGAGCACAAAGCGGTACTCGGTATGCATCCGCCCCGTCCAGGCGTTGCGGCGCTTCGGGCGCGAAAGCGTGACTGTGGCGATACCATCCGTCAGTTCGTAGCGGATCGTCTTCAGTTCCACGACGTCGCCCTCCCCGTTCGGCGCAGCTATTTGCGAAGCGAGCCGCCTGTCGCCTTTTCAACCGCTGCGATGATCGCCTTTGATACCGCGTCGATTTCCTCATCCGTCAGTGTCTTTTCGACAGGCTGAAGCGTCACTTCAATGGCAAGCGACTTCTTGCCCTCGCCAAGCGAACCGCCTTCAAAGAGGTCGAAAAGCGACACATCGACGATCAGCTTCCGGTCGGCACCGCGCGCGGCGCGAAGCACCTGATCTGCCGTGACCTTCTCGTCCACGATGAAAGCGAAATCGCGCCGAAGCGGCTGGAGATCGGACAGGGTGAGCGGCGGCTTTGCCTTTGTGGGCTTGCGCTTCGGCTCCGGTATCGCGTCCGGGAAAATCTCGAAGGCAACGATCGGGCCTGCCACATCCATCACATTAAGCACGCGGGGATGAAGCTCGCCGAAATAGCCGATCACATTCTTCGGGCCGAGGCGGAAGGTGCCCGAGCGGCCCGGATGATACCAGGACGGCGCATCCGCCGTGATCTGGAAGCTCGCGACCGACGCCCCGAGGGCGGCAAGAAGCGCTGCCGCATCTTCCTTCGCATCCATCGCCTCGACGGGACCGGCCTTGCCCTGCCAGTGGCGGCCTGCGCCTGCCGGTCGTGCGGTGCCGCGCCGGATGCCGCTTGCCGCAAGCACCTGCCCTGAAGGCTCGTCATTTTCAAACTGCTGGCCAACTTCGAACATGGCGATGTCCGGCATACCGCGCGCCATGTTGCGCCCCGCAGCCGCAACCAGACCTGCGAGCAGGCTTGGCCGCATATGGCTCATCTCGGCGGAGATCGGGTTTGCGAGTTTAAGCGCAGGCGCGCCGCCACCGAACAGCACCGCCTGATCTTCGGGAATGAAGGACCAGTTCACCGCTTCCACCATGCCGCGCGCAGCAAGGGCGCGGCGCGCGAGACGGTCGCGGCGCTGGCGCGCGGAGAGAACGGGTTTTGCCACCGCGTGAATGCGCGGAAGGGCAACCGACTTCACTTCGGACAGACCATGCACGCGCACGACCTCTTCCACGAGGTCTGCCTCGCCATCCACATCCGGCCGCCATGACGGCACGGTGACGGAAAGTTTCGCGCCCGCCTCGGCAGCAGCGAAACCAAGTGCTGAGAGAATCCGCACGGCTTCCTGTTTTTCAAGCTCGAGGCCCGTGAGCTTGCCGATGCGGCCCGTATCGAACTCGATCACCTTCTTCGTATCAGGCACCTTGCCCGCAACAACGACATGCGACGGCTCGCCGCCGCAGATATCGAGGATCATCTTCGTTGCGAGTTCGAGGCCCGGCACCACAAAAGCGGGATCAACGCCGCGCTCGAAGCGGTAGCGCGCATCCGACACGATGCCGGTATCGCGGCCTGTGCGCGCGGTGCGATAGGGATCGAAATAGGCGCTCTCGACAAAGACATCGACCGTGTCTTCGGTTGAGCCGCTTTCCTCACCGCCCATGACGCCGCCAAAGCCGAGCACTTTTTCATCATCGGCGATGACGCAGTAATGCGGCTCGACATCATAGGTCTTGCCATCCAGCGCGAGGAGCTTCTCGCCCTTGCGGCCAAGGCGCGCGCGGATATGGCCCTTGAGTTTCGAGGCGTCATAAACATGAAGCGGACGCGCGCGATCAAGCGAGATGAAATTGGTGATATCGACCAGCGCATTGATCGGGCGAAGGCCGACCGCCTTCAGCCATTTCTGCAACCATTCCGGCGACGGCCCGTTCTTCACGCCGCGAATGAGGCGACCTGCGAAAACAGGGCACGCTGCTGCCGCATCCGCGGGGAAGTCGAGTTCGATGCCGATGGGGCTGTCAAAGCGTCCTGCAACCGGCGAGAGATCGCCTTCGCGCAAACGGCCAAGTCCTGCGGCGGCAAGGTCACGCGCGACGCCATAGACACCGAGACAATCCGGGCGGTTCGGCGTGATCGCGATTTCGATGACGGGATCGTTCTGGCCGAGCACTTCCGCTGCGGGCGTGCCGACTGCGAAGTTGCCTTTCAGATCGATGATGCCTTCATGGTCTTCCGACAGTTCAAGCTCGCGCTCGGAACACATCATGCCGTTTGATTCGACGCCGCGAATCTTGGTCGGCTTCAGCACCATGCCATTGACGGGAATGGTGGCACCGGGCGGTGCGAAAATGCCGGTCATGCCGGCGCGCGCATTGGGGGCGCCGCAGACCACCTGCAACTGCTTCACTTCGCCTTCAACCAGCGCCTCGACCTTCAGCACCTGAAGCTTGTCGGCATCGGGATGCGGGGCGGCTTCCAGCACTTTCGCAACGGAAAAGACGGAAAGCTTTTTTGCCGGATCATCCACGCCCTCCACTTCGAGGCCGAGCATGGTGAGCTTCTCGGTGATCTCGTCGAGCGTCGCGTCGGTTTCAAGCGGCTGCTTCAGCCAGGAGAGAGTGAACTTCATGATGAGAGCCCTCCCGAAAGCGTCGGCACATCGAGCGCGGCGAAGCCGTAATGACGGAGCCAGCGCAGATCGGATTCAAAGAAGGCCCGCAGATCAGGAATGCCATATTTCAGCATGGCAATCCGGTCGAGGCCCATACCGAAGGCAAAGCCCTGATATTTTTCCGGGTCGATGCCGGAAGCGCGCAGCACATTCGGATGGACCATGCCGCAGCCGAGAATCTCCAGCCAGTCCTCACCCTCGCCGATGCGGATTTCATTGCCGAGACGCGCGCAGCGCACATCAACTTCCATCGACGGCTCGGTGAAGGGAAAGAAGCTCGGGCGCATGCGCAGTTCCACGCCCTCCACCTCGAAAAAGGCGCGGAGAAATTCTTCCAGCGTCCATTTCAGATGGCCGAGATGCGTCACCTCATCAATGACAAGGCCTTCGATCTGGTGGAATTGCGGCGTATGCGTCTGGTCGCTGTCGCAGCGATAGGTGCGGCCCGGACAGATGAAGCGAAAAGGCGGCTTGCCCGCTTCCATGGTGCGCACCTGCACGGGGCTTGTATGCGTACGGAGCAATTTGCGCGCGCCCGTTTCATCCGGCTCGAAATAGAATGTGTCGTGCATTTCGCGCGCGGGATGACCTTCGGGGAAGTTCAGCGCGCCGAAATTATAGTGATCCGTCTCGATATCCGGCCCCTGCTCCACGGCGAAGCCCATATCGGCGAAGATCGCCACCACTTCGTCCCAGACCTGGCTCAGAGGGTGGATGCGGCCAAGCTCCAGAGCGCTTGCGCGCACGGGCAACGTCACATCGATCTTTTCATGGGCGAGGCGTGCTTCGAGGGCTGCCTGATTGAGCGCCTCCTTGCGGGCGGCGAGCGCCTCCGTCAGCCGGTCCTTGAGGCCATTGAGCTTCGGCCCCATTTCCTTGCGCTCTTCCGGCGACATGCCGCCCAGACCTTTCATCAGGTCGGAGACGCGGCCCTTCTTGCCAAGTGCTGCCACGCGCACGGCTTCGAGCGAGTCGATATCCGCCGCATTGGCAATCGCGGCGGTGAATTCCGCTTCGAGCTTTTCGAGACTGGCGCTGTCGGTCATCTTCTCACCGGCTTCTGATCGTTCTGCGAAAACACGTTTCTCCCATGCCACCCGGCGCCTGCGGATGCAGGCTCTCGGGCGACATGAGGGAAACGGCGTGCGAACGAATATATCGACCGGCGATCCGCCTCACCCCCGAGAATGGCCCGCGCAAAGATACGCGGGTCCCGGACGGGTGACGGGCTCTGGCCTGGCTTCGCAGCCCTTACTGCAGGGCGGCCTGTGCCTGGGCAACCAGAGCCTTGAAGGCCTCGGGCTCATGGATGGCGAGATCGGAGAGCACCTTGCGGTCCACCTCGATGCCAGCCTTGGCGAGGCCGTCGATAAATCGCGAATAGGTCAGGCCGTGCTCGCGGACACCGGCGTTGATACGCTGGATCCAGAGCGCACGGAAATTGCGCTTCCGCGTGCGGCGGTCGCGATAGGCATATTGGCCGGCCTTCTCCACCGCCTGATTGGCCGCCCGGAAGGTATTCTTGCGGCGGCCATAATAGCCTTTTGCCTTCTTGATGATCTTGCGGTGCCGGGCATGGGCGGCGACGCCCCGTTTTACGCGCGACATGAAACTTCTCCTTGAAGTAGAGGGACCTTATTTCAGGCCGTAAGGCGCGAAAATCTTCACAATCCGCTTGGTATCCGGCTCGGCAACGAGGGTCGTGCCGCGCAGATTGCGGATCTGCTTGTTGGTCCGTTTGATCATGCCGTGACGCTTGCCGGTCTGGCCGCGCTTCACCTTGCCCGTGGCGGTGAAGCTGAAACGCTTCTTCACACCACTCTTGGTCTTCAGTTTGGGCATTTTGCTCTCCGTCTTTTGGGAACCCGCCGTTGAAGACCCTGAATTCATTGAAGAATTCCGGAAGATCGGCAGGTCCGGGTCATGGCATTACGAGCGGTCACGGCATGCCCTACAGGCCGGACCACCCAGAAGTGGCGGATTTATAAGGGAAAAGGCAGGAAGGTCAAGCGCGGGTAGTGGGTCAGTTTCAAATTTGATCCCGCTTTTTGTAGGGACCGCGCTTCGTCGGCTTCTCGGCTTCCTTCGCCTCA